>JAAUQQ010000135.1 GCA_012032745.1 Synechococcales cyanobacterium RM1_1_8 | reverse complement strand
CCCACCCCCTTCTCCCGGCTATTATTTTTTGGGGGGGCATGGGAGTCGGATTTAGGGTGAGGGTAGCCAAACTGACGCCCTAGAAGACTTGGGCGTGTTTTAAAGGTCAGCTAAACCCTGATTTTCTCGCACGAAAGCATCAAGATTTCGGAGGTGTCCAAATAGCCCCCTAGTCCTGCGCGGTGCAAATATGCCAACAACCATCTGTCCAGACAGAGAGTATGTCTACTCAGCACTTACCAAGAGATTGGTTAAACAGCTTACACCATCAGGCACCAGCTTCTTGTTAAGCACTGTTCCCTCTTTCCTCTCCATCATTTTCTGCTGCCTACTTACAAAGCTTAAACTTCGTGGGACAATCAGGGGAGACTTGTAGAAATCTACAAGTTAGAGAATAATATTTGGGAACAACAGCGTAATTCTATTAATAGAACTATGCTGGATATTCTAGTTGCAACTATGAATACTTGGCTAGGGGAAAAAGACGAGAGGATTGCGCGAGACTCGATACTGGCGTTTATTGGATTTTTACTTCTCTATGTGGGTTTTTTCTCGCCAGTTCTATTTTCAGATTTCCTCCTGGGTCCAGGCGACGGAGTCACCTATTATATTCCTGCATTTTATGCCTTAAAAACGCTTTGGTCTAATTTAATATTTGCAGGATATCCAGTTGCGGCAGATCCTCAGATGATGACCTGGTATCCAGTTGCAAGATTATTATATTACTTTCCAAGCGGATGGAATATTTTTGTACTTTCTGCCTATGTTCTAGCTGCAACTTTTACCTTTGCTTATGTTCGGACTATCGTTGGGTCTAGACTCGCTGGTATAGTTTCAGCTTTGACCTATAGCATGAGTGGCTTCATGTTCTCCCACTTGAGCCACACAACAATGATTCATGGCGCGGCATGGCTACCTTTAGCGCTCCTTTCATTTGAAAAACTACGACACACTCAAAGCAGAGTTTGGTCTGTCGTCGGGACATTTGCAATATCCTGTACTTGCTTATCGGGGCACCCTCAGATTTCTTTTTACATCATTTCTTTAATTCTGTACTACTCTATCTACATAGGATTTAGAGACAGGGGTATAGGTTGGCGTAGTTACGCAGTCAGAGTCGCTTTGATAATGATATTGGGGATTGGAGCATGCTCTGTTCAGATATTTCCCACGATTGAACTAAGTCAAATCAGTTCAAGAGCAGACATGAGCTACGAGAACTTTATTTCGTACTCGCTGCCACTGCGCCAGTCCGCGATGTTGTTCTTTCCTTTTATTTTTGGGAATTTTGTAACATTTGGTCCTTATTCAGCACCTTATTGGGCTGACTGGAACTTGGCTGAAATTTCAGGATACATTGGGTTACTACCGCTGATTCTGGCTTGTTCAAGCCTTAAGATCTCTGGTTCCAAGAAAAAGACTGCTGTCTTTTGGATGACAGTTGCTTTGATTGCATTACTCCTCTCATACGGAGACGATTTCTTTCTAGCTCGCCTATTTCATCTGCTTCCAGGCTATGGCCGTTTCCGAGCTCAAGGAAGACACCTGATAGAATTCAATTTTGCGATCAGTATTCTGGCAGGCTTTGGAATTGAGGTGCTTCGCCGTAATTGGACATCACCCCAAATTCCCCTTCAGGCTATTGGAATCGTCTCAACTTTAATGCTTTCTTCGTTAGGCATTGCATTCATCAACCCTGAAATAAGAACTGCAGCATCTAGCGCTGAGAGACCGCTAATCACGTCTTGGCCCTGGGAAAATCTATCAATTGGTATCCCCATACTGATTTTGATTGGTAGTGCAGCTATAGTCTTAGTCTGGCGACGACGGCCCTATGCAAATTGGGCGTCGGCTTCACTGCTGCTAATGCTGTTCATTGATCTTTCTAGCTTTAGTTGGTATAGCTACTGGCATCCTGTGACACCGCCCAAAAGCCTGCTAAATTCTCCCTCTCCGATTGCCAAGACTTATAGGCCAAGACTGCTTACAGAACACCAACGAATTCTAGACCCAAGAGGAACTTTAGGCTATGGCACAAATGGAATTTTCCCGAATATGAATCGACTGTGGGGAGTGCCCATTGCAGGGGGATATAGCCCGCTACTAATTTCCAGATTTGGTGAGCTACTGGGGATGGGGGAAGCAGGAGAGATTGCGCAAGTTCCCCTTGAAAAAGAAAACAGGAGCTTAGACATCGTTGGTGTGAAGTATTTAGTTGCTCCAAACTTAACCCAATTAGTACCGGAAGAATCTAAAACAATACCTCTAGAACTTCCTCCACTAGGTATTGGACCCTGTTCTTCTAATGCAACTCGCCAGGAAGTCAAATTACCACTTCCCAGCGGTGTACCAACACAGGGTATCTCCGCGATCAAAATTTTTAGTTCATTGGGATGTTCTACGGATATTGGCGATAACTCAGATGTGCTTGTTCTTAAAATAACAGATGTCAACGATCAATCAGAGGAAGTCAGGCTCAAAGCGGGACGGGATACTTCCGAGACATTCTACGATTGTCCTGATGTTCTCCCCTTAATGAAACATTCAAGAGTCTCGATCGCGAGCAGATCGAATGACATTGTCCGGGACAACAATATTGTCTGCAAATCCAATGAATACGTGACAGAGATCCCCCTAGCATCTCCTAAGTCCTTAAAAGAACTAGAGTTTAGCTGGGTTGGACCTTCGGGTGGCATGACGATTTCCAGGCTGGAGCTGGTAGAACACTCTACTCAGCGCAACTATCAGATTCCACCCATGTATACAGAATTGGCCCTCAATTCCCGCTGGAAGAGAGACCAAGCTTACGGACCAGATGTGGTCTATGAAAATAAGCAAGTTATGCCCCGAGCTTGGCTTGTTTCAGATGTCAGGCAGGCAGAGCAAGAAGATATTCTAAGCACAATTCAAACGTCAGTTTTTCCGAGTGGAGAAGAATTCAAACCCGAGGAGATGGCGCTTGTAGAAGAAGACTTAGCTCTAGGATTTCAGCCACTAAGCGAGTCAGACAAAGTTGAGATTCTAAATATCCAGGACATGAGTGCTGAATACATAACTCAATCGAAGTCTGATGCTTTTCTAGTCATTAGCGATGTTTGGTTCCCCGGCTGGCAAGCAAAGGTAGATAACAAAAGAGTACAGCTCTATCAAACCGACTATGTTATTCGTGGCGTCAAGATTCCTGCCGGACAGCATCAAATTACATTCAGTTATGAGCCCTGGAGCTTTAAGGTTGGCGTTTTTCTCAGCCTAGCTTCGCTCACGTTGGGGCTGTGCTTGGTGATAGCGTTTTGAGCAGGCAGAATGAATGGGGGCTAGTGGCTGAGCTTAGGATGGTGGGGTCACGTTATTCTATGGCGACTCCATGCTTAATCTTTTCCTTGGCTGTTATTGTAGAGTTTGGGCTGTGAAGCGAGGCAATGGCAGCTTTCCTGTAGCTATAGAGACTTTTCCATGGAGCAGTGCCCACTATCTCTGAATATCAACGTGAGACTGGAGCTGGTCTAATGAGAGTTGCCATTGTTCTTCCTGTTCACAACGAAGAGGAAAATCTGGAGCGATTGGTTGCAAATATTGATACTGCCTTTGGTGCCGCTTCGGAGACTGGATCAAGCCCTCCACTGCTACTGTTTATTGATGATGGGAGCCAGGATCGCTCCAAGCTGATCATCACACGAATCATTGAGCTACGCGGCCATGCGCGTTGCATAAGCTTTTCTCGGAATTTTGGGCACCAGCCGGCTGTGATGGCGGGATTTACCCATGCTCCTGAAGACTGTGTTGTGCTCGTGATGGATTCGGATGGTCAAGATCCCCCTGAGGTGGGCTGTGAGCTGGTCAATCGGATTTATCGTGGGCTCGATATTGCCTATGGTGTTCGCCGCAAACGCAAGGGCCATCCCCTCAAACGCTTGGCCTACTGGGGGTTCTACCGCATCCTATCTCAGCTTTCGATGGTGGATATTCCCTTAGATGCTGGTGATTTTTGTGCCTATTCCCCGAGGGCTGTAAAACTCATGCTGCAATTTGGGGAAAATCAACCTTATGTTCGAGGGTTAAGAGCTTGGATTGGTCTTAACCAGGTGGGTGTGCCCTACGATCGCCCAGCTCGCTACGCAGGCAAAGCTAGCTATGATTTAAGGCTGTTGCTGAATCTAGCCTTTGATGGAATTGTCAGTTTTTCCGTTAAGCCACTGAGATTGGCTTTAATCCTGGGATTGTTGACATTTTTTCTTTGCGTCATACTCTGTGCCCTGTATCTTGGATTTTACATCTTCGATATACAGGTTGCTGGTGTTCATGCGAGAAGCGTTCCGGGATTCACCACGATAACGCTTCTGATTCTTGCATTCAGCGGTTTTCAGATGATGCTTTTGGGTATTATTGGCGAGTATTTGGGGAGACTTTTTGAAGAGTCTAAGCGCCGTCCCCGCTTCATTGTGGCTGAAACGATTGATAGCGTCGCTTCTCCTCACGTGCTTCCATTAAAGTAAACAAGGTGAATGGATGGATAGTATAAATAACTAGAAGTTAGTCACACAACCCAATTCCTTGCATGAACATTGCCGATGCCCGCCGCCCCAATGAAATCATCTATCTGGATCAGCCAGAAAAGGTCAGCATGGCGGACTCGTGGTTTGATTATGGAACTGCCAATCACTTTTGGGTGCGCCATCGTAATGCTGTCCTAGACCGCAATTTTGGGAAGGCGTTGCGGCGCGCTGATCAAGTGGGCGAAATTGGCTGCGGCAGCGGCTTAATTCTTAATTACATTGCCCAACGCTATGGGAAAGCGGTAGATGGATTTGAGTTGAATCTCCATGCTTTGCAGCAATGCCCCCCACTGCCCGGCCAGCTACATATTTATAACATTTTTAGTAGACATCCAAGTTTCATCGAAAAGTATGATCTCTTGATGCTCATGGACGTAATCGAGCATATCGAAGACGAAGTGGAGTTCCTAATCACCGTTGGTCAACATCTTCGCCCAAATGGCCATGTCTTGATTGGTGTGCCAATGAGGCAGCATTTGTATTCTGCCTACGACAAGGCCGATGGTCATTACCGACGCTATTCCCAGGAGCGTTTGAAGTCCATAACCCTGGCTTCAGGGTTTGAAATTGAGCAGTTTATCCAGTGGGGGCATGCCTACTTGCCACTGCTCCTACTGCGCAAGTTCATGCTGAAGAATGTTTCAGGAGACGATGCCATTCGCCAAGGCTTTTCAATTTCGCCAGCGGCGAACGTTTTACTTTCTGGTCTACGCCTGCTAGATATTTTCCCTACGTTTGGCTGGACTGGCGCATCGGGAATGTTGATGGCCAGAAAATCAGAGTAATGACCCAAAGCCTGAAATTCTATTCTCGTAGGGCTCCGCTTTGGAGGAGAGACTTCGTTGCATCAATCAGCCGATCGCCCCAAAGCTGAGTCCTCAAAAACTCGATATCCCGGTACTGGGCATCGATTTTCAGGGCTTGGCTGGCGAGGCGGATGGCTTCGAAGCGTTTGCCTTGGGCGTGGAGGGCAGCGGCTAGGGCGAGTTTGGGTTCGGCGGCTTTGCCGTTGATGGCGACGGCACGGGTCCATTGGGCGATCGCGTCATCCGCTTTCCCCTGTTCATATTGCACGAGGCCAATGTTATTGATAGCCTCCCAGAAGTCATCGCCGAGCGCCACTGCTTTTTCGTAGGTGGTGAGGGCTTTGTCGAGCTGGTCGGTCATGTAGTAGGCGTTGCCCAGGTCGAACAGTGCGCCGGGGGAGTCGGGCTTGAGCTGGACGCCTTTTTCGTAGTAGCGAATGGCTTCGGAGAAGTTGTCCTGGCGGAAGTAGGCTGTGCCGAGGGCGAGTTGGATGGAGGCATCTTCTGGCTCTAGGGTTTGGGCCATTTTGAGGGCCCCGATCGCCTTGTCGAGGTTGTCGGTGCGCAGGTAAACATCGGCGGCGACGGCCCAGATGCGGAAGTCATCGGGGACGAGCTGGGTAGCGAGTTCGACCTGCTGGAGGGCGATGTCGTATTGCTGGAACTGGCTGCGCTGGGCGGCTTCCTGGGCCAGGGCGACCCCCTCTAGGCGCAGGCGCTCAAAGTCGATGGTGACGGTGTGGGGGGCCTGGGCCTGGGCGGGGCGCAGGATGGGGAGGGTAGCGGTCAGGGTACCCAGCAGGGAGAGGCAGATTAGGCGAAGGAGCTTCACAGTGCAGAGGTTCCAGAACAATAAAAATCAGCTTGCCGCTTATTTTTACATTATCTCCCATGAAGCGTCAGGATGGGGGGAGCAGGGTCTCGGGCTGGGTTTCGGGCGGGCGCAGGTTGGCTTGGGCGTTGCGCCGCCATTGGGCGGGTTTGATGCGGCGCAGGGCTGAGGCGGGAAAGCGTTGTTCCCAGGCTTCGGGGCTGAGCTGGGCGAGGTCTTGGAGGCTGGGGTTGAGGTTCCAGGGGTAGGGCTCGAAGCCGGGTTCGGTGGTGGGCTGGGCGAAGCGTTGGTTCCAGGGGCAGACGTCTTGGCAGATGTCGCAGCCTGCGACCCAGCCTTGGAGGTTGCGGGCGATCGCCGCTGGAATTTCCTCGGCCTTGCTTTCGATCGTGTGGTAAGCGATGCAGCGGTTGGCATCGACGGTGAAGGGTTCGGCGATCGCTCCGGTGGGGCAGGCTTCGATGCAGCGGGTGCAGGTGCCGCAGTGGCTGCTGTGGGGCTTGTCTGGTGTGAGGGGCAGGTTGGTGATCAGTTCTCCCAGGAAGACCCAGGAGCCATAGTCGCGGGTGATCAGGTTGCTGTTTTTGGCGACCCAGCCCAGTCCGGCTCGCTCGGCCCAGAGTTTGTCTTGGATGGGGCCGGTGTCGGCATAGAAGCGGCAGGCTAGGCGGTCGGGGAAGTCGATCGCGGGGGAATCGGCGATCGCCAGCGCCCGCAGTTGCTCCTGTTCGGCTTCGAGCCAGCGGTGCAAGGCCTTGAGCTTTTGGGTGAGAATGCGGTGATAGTCGCGGCCCCAGCCGTAGCGGGAGATTTTGGCGGTGGCGGGATCGTCGCTGTGGGGGTGGGGGCTGTAGTAGTTGAGGGCGAGGCTGATGACGGTGCGGGCGCTGGGCAGAACCTGGCGAATGTCTTGGCGTTTGGGGTTGGCCATCCAGGCCATGTCGGCTTGGTAGCCTTGGTCGAGCCAGCGTTGGAGGGCGGTGGACTGGGGGCTGGACTGGGGGCTGGACTGGGGGCTGGACTGGGCTGGGTCATCGTCGAAGTCGCGATCGCGGCTACTCCCACCTTGTGAAAGCCAAGCTGGAGGGCTTTTTGTTTGATGGTGTCAGTTAGGGCGTCGGGCAAAAGGTTTGGCTCGGGGTTTGGCTCGGGGTAGAGCTAGAGAGGGGGGTCTAGGCTGCGATCGCGTCCAGGTCAAATCGCCCGCCCATTAAGCGGGGCTCTAGGCCACGCAGGGCCGCTTCTCGCACGACGGCTTCGGGTTCTTGGCTGAGCAAGAGCTGGAGCGATTGGCTGATCAGGCGGCTTTGGTCGGGGCTGAGGGAGGGGCGGGCCAGGAGGCGACTGAGCTGGCGCACGGCGACAAGGCGGGTGAGGGGGTTGGGGGCGGCGAGGGCTTGGAGGGCTTGGTCGAGCTGGTGGTGGTGGCGATCGCCCTCCCGCCGCACCACCTGCCAGGACAGCAGCACCAAGCCTAGGCCCAGCCCCAGGCCCTGGATGACGATGCTGGCCACTAGCCAACCGTCGTGGGAGGTCTCCCAAATGCTGGCGCTCATGTAGGTGCCGAGCATGGCCAGGCTGCCGCTGGGGACGCAGAGCAGCAGTAAGCGCTGGGGGCCGCGCAGCCACTGGCCCAGGCCGGTGAGCAGGGGCTGCCAGTCGCGCTCCTGGAGGCCCTGGAGGCCATAGATCAAGGCCATGGCGGCCAGGCCCGAGACCAGGGCCAGCAGCAGCTTCCAGTTCCACATCAGCAGGGCAAGGCAGGGCAGCAGTAGCAAGGCCAGCCGTGCCCAGTCAGACTGGGAGCGAGACTGAAGCAGGAGCGACCCAGGCTGGAGCCAGGGGAGTTCGATCCCGGCCAGGTCTGACCAAGAGGCTGGCCAACGCCGGGCGCTGGCCAGTCCTTCTCCCAGGGCAGTCCCTAGGCCAATCCAGATCCCTGTGCCGAAGGAGGGCAGGTCATCTCCTAGGGCTCGCAGCGGATTGAGCAAGGATTGGTAGAACGCCTTGAGTTCGCTCTGGACCAAGTGCCAGCGATCGCCCCAGGGCAGGCGCTCCAGTCGGGGGAGATCGGGTTTGGAGGGTTTGGGGGGCTGGTGATTCTGCATGGAACCCAAGCGGAGGCCAGGTAAAGCGGTGGGGGGCTGGGAGCCCTGTCTGTTCTTATATCAGGTGTTGGCCGTTTTGGGGCTGGAGTTTTTAGGGCTGGGGGTTTCGGGCTAGCGGTTTTGGGGCTAGGGGTTTGGGCTCAGCTCCCGAGCATTCCCCACCATTCTAGGCGGGCGTCAGCCTGTCAGCCCGCCCGCGATCGCTAGTGCCGCCGCTGGGGCTTGCTCACGGCGGTTAAGGTGCCCCAGGGGTCCGAAAGGGGGGCGACGGCCAATCGGCTCCCCGGCTGCTGGGCGGCTTCCAGGGAAGTTGGAGGCTCAGGAGGCGGGCAATCGTTGGCCTGGCCGCCGGTGTAGACCGTGGCGAAGCAGCGATCGAGGTCCAACTGGTGGGCGCTGCGCTGGCGGGCGAGGCGCAGGAAGCTGTCGCGATCGCTGGCCCAGAAGCGGACGATGCCTTGATCATCGGCGGCGGCGATGTAGTCGCCCTCGGGGCTGAAGGTGACCTGTTGAATGGCATCGGCGGTCTGGGCCGAATCGCTCTCGTACTGGAGGGTCCGCGTCTGATCGCCAGAAGCCAGATCCCACAGCCGCAATCCGCCCCTATCGCTGCCGCTGAGCAGGCGATCGCCCTTGCCATTAAACGCCAAGTCCCGCACGGCGCTGCCGTGGCCCCGCAGGGTCGTTTCGATCGCCCCGGTGGCGCTGTCGATCAGCTTGATGCTGCCCTGGGGTAGGGCGATCGCCATCATCTTGCCCTGGGCATCGAGGCTGGCGGCGGTCAGGCCGGGCAGCCCCAAGGCCTGGATCGGCTTGCCCGAGTTGCGTTCCCAGAGGGTGACCGTGCCCTGGCCATCGGCGGTGAGGATCCGCTGGCCATCGTCGCTGATCTGGACCAGGCGGATGTCTTGGAGATGCTGGGGCCAAACCAGCCGCTGGCCGCTGGGGATGTCCCAGACCTGGAGGCGGTGGCTGCTGTCCAGGCCCAGCAGCGTCTCGCCATCGCGGCTGAGGCGCAGGTGGCGGAGGGGCTGGGGCTGGCTGGCCGAGCTGGGGGTATTGATGCTGGGGGTATTGGAATTCAGAGCCTTGGCCTGTCTGGAGGCCGTTACGGGGGCGAGGCGGCGGCCCTGGGGGCTGCCGGTGTTTGGATCGAGCTGCCAGAGGCTGACTTGGCCATCGGCGCTGGCGGTGGCGATGGTGCGCTGATCGTCGCTGCTGTCGCTGGCGGTGATGGGGCTGGTGAGGGAGTTGAGGGAGGTGGAGGGTGGGGAGGTGGGGAGGTGGGGGGCCGATCGCGGCGATCGGGCCGTAGGAGCGGTGCTAGGTCTAGGCCTTGGCCGCTGTCGCTGTCCCAGCGCTGGAGCTGACCGGCTTCATCCAGCAGCAGGAAGGTGAGGCTGCCGCGATCGCTGGGCTGAAGGTGCAGGGATTGGCGGGGACGGCGGCTCAGGGTTTGGTTTTTGGTTGGATCGCTGGCTGGCTCGCTGGTTTGAGCTCTAGCTTGATTGCTGGCTGGCGCACCGAGATTCGGGGAGCTGCCAGGGTTCAGGTCAGGGTTCAGGTCAGGGTTCAGGTCAGGCACCAAACTGAGGTGGTCGGCGGGGCGACGCTGGATGGCGGGGGTGAAGGCTCGACGGTTTGGGCCGGGGCGATCGCTCTCCGTGATCTGGATAACATTATTGCTCTGAACAACATTGCCGATACCCGTGCCGGTGCCCGGTCCAGGGTTCACTCCAAACATCCGCTGGCCGCTGCCGTCAAAGCGATGGCTGGCTTGGATCAGCGTCCCCGTGGGGGCGGGGGGAGCGGCTTGTCCAGAGGCGGGGAGCACCTGAGACAGACTAGCAGAGGGCGGGCTAGCGGGAGATTGGCGGGCAGATTGCGCGACTGAATGGTTCCCAGGGGCTTTGGCGGGGCGATCGCCCCTGGGCATCCCAGAGGTTCAGTTGGCCCGCCTGGTTGACCGTGACTAACAGCCTGCTGTCAGCGCTGAATTGGGAAGCCACCACGGCGCTGCGCTGATCTGGCAACACATCCCTCACCTGGCCGCTGTGGAGATTGAGCAACTGGGCTTCCAAGATCGTCTGCCCCTGGATCTCCCGCTGGCGCGTGGCCAGGAGCTGGGCCCCATCGGGGCTAAAGCGCAGGGTGGGCCGGGCAAAGACCTGCATGGAGGGCTGGGGCTGCTGCGGGCGGCGGGGCTTGGGCCGGGCCTGGTGGAGCAGGCTGGCTTCCAGGGGATCGTTCGGTTCAAACACCTCTTCAGGCAGGTTCGGGGCTTCGGCAAAGACCTGGAAGCGCGATTGGAGCTGCTGGGTGGTGAGGTTCCAGTTCCAGCCCTGTTGACCGAGCACGACGATGAGCTGGTCTTCCTTGGGGTTGAGGGCCAGTTCCGCTGCGTGGAATTCGGGCTGGGCGGCGATGATGCTGGGCAGCTTCAGCCGGGCGATGCGATCGCCCGTGGCCTGCTCCCAGACCTGAATGCTGTTGTCGTTGCCCAGGGCGGCGATGCGGCGATCGCCCATCACCATGCGAGCAACCTTGGTGGAAACAGCCATTTCCTGGTGGAGCTTGCCGCTGTTCGCATCCCAGAGACGCAGGCGGCGATCGCCCGCACTGGTCAATAGCCAGCGGCCATCGGCGCTGTATTGCATTTGCTCGATCGCAGCGGGATGTTCGAGGTTGTGCCGCACCCGAGGGCGATCGCCCACCTGCCAGAGGTAAACCCGGTGACCGGCTGCGCTGGCCAACTGTTGGGCATCCGTGGGGCTGTAGTCCAAATGGGCCACGGGCACCGGCAGGCTGGTGATCTGGTGACGAATCTTGCCCGAAGCCGTGGCCCAAATGGTGATGGCGGCCTGGCCATCGGCGCGACTGGCGAGGGATTGGCCATCGGCACTGAGGCTGATGCCCTGGATGGCGGGGGCGTTGATTTGGGCATCTGGGGGGCGGCGGTCTGGACCAGCGGGGGCTGGCTCAGCCAGGGAGAGCTGGCGGTGACGGTGGCGCTGGCCCAGGCCGGTCAGACCTTCGAGCAGGGCGGAAACCCGCCCTTGGACCCCTGGGCGGCGGTCTCGGGCCAGATCAAGCGGCGGGCCGGGCTGGGATTGGCTGAGGTTGCAGAGGCTGGGGTCAAGGAGACTGGGGTTGCCGTTGGGGCGATCGCTGGACTGGAGGCCGGGAAGTTGGAGGCCAAGGAGCTAGAAGCCGGGGAGACCAGACTCTGGAGCGGCAGCAGGACGATTTGGCCCTGGGAATTGATGCCCGCCAGGTGTTGGCGATCGCGGCTCAGGCGCAGCTCCTTGAGGGCTTCGCTGCCATCCAGTTTGCCCAGGGGCTTGAGCTGGACCAGACCTGGCTTAGAGCCTGAATCGGACAGTGGGCGATCGGAGATCAAGTCTGCTTCGAAGCCGCTGCTTTCCGCTGGATTGGGGCGTTGATCGGAGGCTTGAGCAGGATCTTGATCGGGGGTGAGGTCGAGTTGGCCAATCAGGAGTGAAGACATGGGAATTTGATTGAGATGGGGTGGGCTGGGGGCAGCCGGGTTGGAAGATCGGGGCAGATGGGCGGGCAGCCCTGCGGGAGCGGGCAAAGCGTTGGTACAGCTCATCGGGGCTGAGCCGGAATCTCTGGTTTTGGCCCTGGTTTTGGCCCTGGGTGATTGAGCTGGCGGGAGCGATTTCTCTGAAAGCTTGCGAAGCAATCGCGCCCAGGGGAACCGGTTTGCGCTGCTGAAACACCTGGTACATCAAGGCCAGAATCGCCGTG
>JAAUQQ010000134.1 GCA_012032745.1 Synechococcales cyanobacterium RM1_1_8 | reverse complement strand
CGCCGGATAACCTGGAGGAGGTTCTACCATGTGATTGAAGGGGCGATCGCGACTGGATGCTGAGCCTGGCCTATAACTTCAACCGCTTACAACACAATAGCAATACGATTCGGATCGCTGTGGAACGGGTCGGAAAAATCGTCTTCACCCTCAGGAGCTATGCCCACCAAGATCAGTCCCCCAGCGAACCCCAATTCGCTGTGATTACGGAGGGTCTTGAAACCGTACTAGAACTATTTCATAATCTGCTCAAACGCGGCATTGAGGTGCAGCGGAACTATGAACCTCTACCACCCATTCCCTGCTACGTGGATGAGCTTATGCAGGTCTGGACAAATTTGATTCACAACGCCATTCAAGCGATGAATGGCGAGGGCGTGTTAGCGATCGCACTCGATTGGAAGGGCAACAGGCCATCGTTCAAATTACAGATAATGGACCTGGTGTTCCGCTAGAGCTACAGTCCAGAATTTTTGAACCCTTCTTCACCACAAAATCTCGCGGAGAAGGCAGTGGCCTAGGACTCGGAATTTGTAGGCAAGTCGCTGCAAAACATGGGGGGAAGCTAAAGGTCAAGAGTCATCCCGGAGATACAACGTTTACACTGTCATTGCCGATTCATTCCTCCGCAGATAAGAATTCAGATTAAGTTTCAACCATTATTCCATCAATCTCCCTACGATGCTAGCTTTCAAATCCCAGCAAAGTTCTGATATGGCACCCACTCCCATCACCATGACAACTCACGACACACCGACCCAAACCAGATCAAAGAATGTAGTATCAGCCATACTGTGCGTGGATGACGAAGTGATTATCCTAGATAGCTTACGTGAGCAGCTTGAGCGTCACTTTGGAGACAGCTATGTCTATGAAGTAGCGGAAAATGCGAAGGAAGCTTGGTGGGTAATCGAAGATCTATGCGAGAGTAACGTTCGAGTTTTAGTCATTGTCTCCGACTGGTTGATGCCTGACATTCGAGGAGATGAATTTCTGATCCAGATCCACCAGCGGTTCCCAAAAATCGTGACAATCATGTTGACAGGTCAGGCAGATGCAGAAGCAATCGCTCGGGCAAAATCTGAAGCAAACCTCCAGGCCTGCTTGCGTAAGCCTTGGCGCGAAGAAGAGTTAATCGATTTGGTAGAAAGTGCTTTAGCTTAGCGGTGCAAGCCACTTAAAATCGATAGGTCAGTTACTTGATGTGGGGTACAAATCTTGATGTGCCCTAAGTTCTACAGGCATTCAAGATGTTCTGAGTAAGGGCTGAAAACGTAAAATCTTGCCTAATTAATAACTCGTTTTAAATTCATGAATTCTCCAGATCCTTGCCGACTAGCCATCCTTTGCGTGGATGATGATGCACTAATCCTCAACAGCTTAAGTGTCCAACTATACCAACACTTAGAAGGTGATGTCACTATCGAAGTCGCATCTAGTGGCGAGGAGGCATTGCAAGTATTGGCGCTGCTTCAGTCGGAAGGTATGGAGTTAGTTTTGCTAATATCTGATCAACAGATGACGGGAATGACAGGAGATCAGCTATTGCAGAAAATCTATCAGCTTTCTCCAAAAACATTGAATATCTTACTTACCGGAACTCACAATATTAATGCTTTAGATGAGGCGCTGAGTCAGGCTCAACTCTATCGCTACATTTCGAAACCCTGGGATGAGCGAGATTTAGCACTAACGGTAAAGGAAGCGATTCGTCGCTATCGCCAAGATGAAGAAATTACTCGGCATCAAGCGCATTTGCAGGCTGCCAACACTGAGCTAGCCAGCTCAGTGTCGCTGCTTCAAGCAACCTTAGAAGCAACTGCTGATGGGATTTTGGTGGTTAATATGACGCACCAGATCACCCATGTCAACCAAAAGTTCATAGACCTGGTAAACCCACCTAATTTACCTCAAGGCTCTCCCTATTCTGCTAAGCTTTTAACTCAGCTTCAACGCTTTGTGGAGGAGCCCAGTAGTCCCTGGCGTAAACTCCTAATGATAGAAGAGTCTTCGGAGCGGGAGCAGCATATCCCCGAGGGCTGGATGGCTTTAGATCTGCCCGATGGTCGTTGCTTCGAATGTCATGGTCAACTTCAACGCTTCAATCCGCAACTCGGAGGTTGGGTCTGGAGTATCCGGGATGTGACTGAGCGCCACCACACCCTGGAGTTGATTCAATATCAAGCAGACCACGATGGGCTCACGGGACTCTTCAATCGGACCCAGTTTGTGAACCAGGTGGAGCAATTACTATTGTGCACTGAATCGAGCTCTGCTGATTTTGCAGTGATGTTTGTGGATTTGGATCATTTCAAGACGGTTAATGACACTTTAGGGCATTCAGTGGGCGATCGCCTTCTACAACAGGTCGTCAAACGTATTCAAGATCATTGTCGCCTGGATGATGTAATTGCTCGCTGGGGCGGGGATGAATTTACAATTCTGGCTCCTCAGATTCGTCAGCGGCAGGATATAGAGGCGATCGCCCAGCGCTTAATCCATGGCTTCCAGGACTGTTTTGAGATTGAAGGCCACACCATCCGGACCACCCTTAGCATTGGCATCGCCCTCTATCCTGAGGATGGAAAAACGGCTGAAGAACTGCTCAAGTATGCAGACTCCGCTCTCTACAAGGCCAAGGAAGCGGGTAAGAATAACTACCAGTACTATACCTCCGAGTTGAGCGATCGCGTCCACCGACGATTGCAGGTTGAAATGGCTATGTATCAAAGCCTGGAGGCCCAAGATTTTAGCCTGTATTATCAGCCTCAAATCGACACTCTCTCTGGAGAAATTACCCATGTAGAGGCACTGATTCGTTGGCATCACCCAAGCTTAGGTGAAATTTCACCTCAAACTTTTATCCCCATTGCTGAACAAAATGGATTAATTATTCCCCTGGGCCACTGGGTGTTAGAAACAGCATTAGCTCAATTTAGACAATGGCAGAACCTCGGTTACTCATCTTTAGTCCTTGGCCTTAACCTCTCTGCTCGACAACTTCAATCTCCCGATTTTTTGCCCACCTTACAACATTGGCTCACTCAGACGGGCGTTACCCCCCAGAGCCTGGAGCTGGAAGTCACAGAAACGGTGATGGTGCAGGATTTAGCAGCGGCTCAAATCTTACTAGAGCAAATTCGTCAGCTTGGAATTGGCATTGCCTTGGACGATTTTGGTGCGGGCTATGCCTCCCTCGCGTACCTACTTCAGCTTCCCTTTAGCACCCTCAAAATTGATCGCTGCTTCACCCAGCAGCTAGCCAGGACCATCCCCCCCCAGCCCCATGCCCACCGCCTTTACCCCAACCCATCCGGCCCAGCCACAGCCCAATCCCAAGCCATTATCGAAGCCATCTTGGCCCTAGGACGCGGACTTGACATGCGTGTCGTTGCCGAGGGCATTGAAACCGAAAGTCAGTACCAGCAGCTCCGGACCTTAGGCTGTCGCTATATCCAGGGCTACTATGTTAGCCACCCATTGCCCGCAGATCGCCTACTACCCTTCCTTCAGTCCCATCGCTCTGGGCGAATGTTCTGCGGGACTTTGCGCAACTAGCCGCTTGTTCTCTAGGGGGTTGCTGTTCAAATGACGCAACGGCCCTGCCGCCTGCTTAGAGAAAATTAGCAGATCGGCGTTGGCTGTGACTGGAGTTTATTAGCTGGCCAATCTACCTGCATTCACCAGGGCCATTTGGGGAGCCGGGGACTTGGCGATCGCGCTCTGGCGGGCCAGAGTTTGGGCATTGTAGGCGGGCAGCTTCAAGCCCGTCATCAGCTCCAGGGGCAGGGGCATTGTCGTATCTAACTGAAACTGAGCGCTTTCCAGCAGACTCAGCGCCTTGATCACCGGGCTGAGCTGTAGGTTGAAGAGCTGTTGGAGCTGGCGATCGTCCAAGGCCCGCTGCTGGCGAAAATATTGACCGAGGGGAACCTGGGGCGGACATTGCTGGGCCATTTTTTGGGAGACGTTGGGGCTCAGCCAGCCCTGGCGCTGCATCATCCACAGCAAGCTATTGTGATTGCTGTCGCCGCTACTCTGACTGCTGCTGCCATGGCGGCGGCCAGACTGGGCGGCCGCCACCAGCGATCCGTTCTGAAACCAAACTTGGTATTGCCGCCGCCCCTGGGTGGCTCCCTCCGCCACTGCTTCCACGCAGAGCCAGCCGGTGAGGCACTTATGGGCCACGAGATCCAGCAGGTCATACCAGGAGAATTCGCAGAAAGAGCCGATGAGTTGCATGGTCGGTGGGGAGTAGAGGTCCGCTGGGAGTCTATAGGTTGATCGGGGATGGGATTATGCAGCAGACCTGGGCAGAGCCCAGAAAAAACGCCCCGACTCTGTTTGAAAAAGCCAGGACGTCAAAACCTCTAGTGATCTCACTCACCAATGCTCAAGCGTTCAGCCAGGCATTGAACCTCATGCAGGGACTCGTCAGGAACCGGGGCCTAGGCGATCGCCTGCTTGCGGCGCTTGGCCCACAGTGCAGCACCGGCCAGCAGACCCAGGGCAGCCATGGAACCCGGCTCGGGCACCTGGGCAGCAACGATCTTGTAGTCGGGGCCGTTGTCAGCGTAGTCGCTGATAATGCGGACTTTACGGACAGCGCTGTCGAGTTTGAGACCGTAGGAACCAACGTTTTGGGCAAAGCCAATCTCAGTGGTGTCGAGTTTGTAGCCAGCCTTGGCCCAGAGGTCTTGGCTGATGCGGAAGTTGTTGAGCACGGCACCGCTCGCATCCAGGGCTTCTACGGTGAGGGCGCTGTTGAGGCCCCGCTCGAACAGGTAGAAGGTGTTGACCTTTTTGCCAAAGTCCAGCTCAAAGACGGAGCGGCTGAACTCTTCGGTGTCGATGATGTTGTTGAGGTTGAGGTTGCCGAGGAAATCTGCAACTTCTTGGCCCGTGGGCAGCTCATTGGCACCGATAGCGTTGGGGCTGGTGGCTCCATCGCCCAGGTCGGTGCTGGAAGGGCCCAGGGTGGAGTGGTCGTTTTCGATGATGCTCGCCCCGGTCACCAGGGAGAAGTTGGAGCGGGTTTTGCTGTCGTGGGTGACGGATTGGAGCAGGATATCGGCCTTGGGGTTGTTGTTGTAGTCCGTGGCGGTCTGGAAGCTAAAGCCGGTGAACGCCATGGCTTGGCTGGGCAAGGAGAGAACCAAAACACCGATCGCACCAGCGGAAACTTTGAGGAAATTGTTGAAATTCATAGCCTGAGTTGAATGCCTGTAGCAATAGAGTTGAATGTCGGTAGATGCGGCCGACCATTGCTAGAGGGGCGAAGGCGGACTCGATGTGCCGCTGCCCGTGAAAGTCACAGATTTGAGGCTGTTGGGCTCAAGGACTCGTTTGTCGTATGTGTAAATACTATCCCCGGCTTTCACGCATGTCAGCGATTCTGAGGGTTTTTACGGGGTCTTTATTTGCTTAAAAGTACCAAAACCGAGAAGAGCTTGAAATCCGCATAGATTCGATGTTTCACAAACTTCACTGGGTATTTTCCGGATGCGATCGCCCCCGCTTGAACACGGGCGGGCTTCCCAGATCGAGCTGGCCCAGGGGAAAGCCTAGGGAAAATTACGCAAGAGGCAGCCATGGCGGGGATTCTGGGCTGACTGGATTAATTCACTGGCTTGATTTGCCGGGGAGAAACATTTCTAATGGAGAGCGCCTGGCTGGTCTGGGATGTCTGGCCATGCCTGTGGCCCAGCAACCTGAATTCCCTGGCATTGTTTCAATGCTTTTAAGACTGATCATCCCTATCATGGCCGGTTTAGCCGGGGCTGCTGCTGTATGGAACCGCTCTTAGCTTTGTTTCGCGAAGAGCCGATTAGCTCGGTGGTGCTGCTGCTGGCGATTACGCTGGTGCTGCCGCCGCTGTGCGATCGCCTCCGCCTGCCCGGTGTCCTGGGCCTACTGGCGGCGGGGGTGGTCCTGGGGCCGCAGTCCCTCGGGCTCTTGTCGGCGGAGTCGCCGATCATGGCCTTGCTGGCCGATGTGGGCTTGCTCTATCTCATGTTTGTGGCGGGGATTGAGATTGACCTAGCCCAGCTGCGCCAGGTCAAGTATCGCTCCATGGGCTTTGGGGCGCTGACTTTTATTTGTCCCCTGGCGGCGGGCATGGTCCTGGGCCGAGCCTTTGGCTTTGGGTGGAACTCGGCGGTGCTGCTGGGCTCGCTGTTGGCCTCCCACAGCCTGATGACCTACCCGATTGTGCGGCGGCTGGGGGTGGTGGCCAATGAGGCGGTGACGGTGACGATCGGCGCGACGATCTGTACCGATATCGGTGCCCTGGTGGTCTTGGCCATTTGTCTAGGGGTGAATGGGGGCGACTTCTCCGGGCCAAAGCTGCTCTGGCTGCTGTTTTCCCTGGCGGTCTATACCCTGGTGGTGCTGGTGGGGATTGACCGCATTGGCCGGGATTTTTTCCGGCGCTCCGGCGGCGATGAGGGCAATCAGTTTTTGTTTGTGCTGCTGGCGGTGTTTTTGGCGGCCCTGGGGGCGCAGCTCATTGGGGTGGAAAAAATCGTTGGGGCCTTTTTGTCCGGCCTGGCGGTCAATGATGTGATTCGCGATGGCCCGGTTAAGGAAAAGGTCGTGTTTGTGGGCAGTGTACTGTTCATTCCGATTTTCTTTGTCACCATTGGTCTGCGCATGGACCTGTCGGCCTTTTTGAGCAGCGGCTCGGCGATTGTCTTGGCGATCGCCATTGTCCTCACCCTCATGGGCAGCAAATTCCTCGCCGCCCTGCTGGCCCAGCTCAGCTTTGGCTACAGCCTGCGGGAAATGTTGACCATGTGGTCCATGTCCATTCCCCAGGTGGCCACCACCCTGGCGGCCACCCTGGTGGGCAACCGGGCGGGGATGCTGAGCGATGATGTGCTCAACAGCGTCGTGGTGATGATGCTAGTGACCGCCACCCTGGGGCCATTGATCGTCTCCCGCGCCGCCCTGGGCCTGCCCCTACCCCCGGCCCTGCTGCGCTCCGAAACCGACGCCGCCCTGAGCTTGCGCCAGCCCCGCGCCGATCGCTTCACCGTGCTGGTGCCGATCCAAAACCCGGCGACGGAATCGGCCTTGATTGAACTGGCGGCTCGGTTGGCTCAGCAACAAAAGGGCGAGATTGTTCCCCTGGCCATCACCCTGGCCCGGCCTGGCATGAGCCATCCCCAACTGGCCCAGGCCCTGGATCAGAGCGAAGCCCTGCTGGCGGAGGCAGAAGCGTTGGGTGAGGGCTTTGGGGTGCCGGTGCGATCGCGTCTGCGGGTGGATGACCAAGTGCCCCTGGCGATCTACCGGGCCAGCCAGGAGCAGCGAGCAGACTTGATTGTCATGGGCTGGGGCGAGACCACGAGCCTGCGGGCGCGGCTGCTGGGCAATGTCGTCGATAGCGTCTTTGGGGCGGCCCCCTGTCCGGTAATGGTGGCCCGGCTGGTGCCGCCCCTGGCCGGTTCTCTGGCTAACAGTTCCCTGGCCAACTGTCGCCGCATTCTGGTGCCGATTGAAAACTTCTCGGGGCGCAGCGGCCGCATGGCGGTCTTTGCCCAGCTCCTCGGCTCGGCCCTGGGGGCGGAGCTGACGCTGTTCCATGTGCTGCCTGCGAAGCTGGGGGAGACAGACCCGCGCTGGGCGGAGGCGGAGATGGCGGATTTGGTGGCGCGATCGCAGCTGCCGCCAGAGGTCGCCGTGCGAATTGTTGTCGGGGAGGTGGTGGAGGCGATCGCCCAGGCGGCTCCGGCGTTTGATCTAGTGCTGTTCCATTCCCAGCGCCAGCAGGCGGCGGCGGAGGGGTTTAGCTTTAGCAGTTTGACCTCTCAGTTGCTGGTACAAGTTAAGGGGTCGGTAATTATTTTGGGGGAGGCGGCCCAGGGGTGATTGAGGTGGAGGCCGGGCGCTGTGAAGGCTTATTGGGCTGACCTGGGATTGGGAGCCTTCTGCCAGCCCGCCGCGATCGCCTCCTGCTCGCTACAAAACCACCGCTCCCCTTTCTCTGGACTAATGAGGGTGATCTCGTAATCTCTCATGCCAGGGAGATGGTAAAACTTCTTTCCAGAAGAAAACGAGATATTGCCTTTAATGGCACAGCCTGGATTGGAGACGGCTGGCCTGTTGGCAGAGGAGGGCTCCAATCGCCCAGGGGATGAAGAAGCGAGGGTCGATGGGGTGGGAGGACGCAGCGGCAGTTGCCATAGTCCAACCATGGCAGCGACGCCTAGCAAAAGCAGGAGCTTGATGATTTTGGGATGGCTGAGCGGAGTCTGGCCTTGTCTGTTCCTTGAATGCCGCTGTTTGGGCTGGCGTTGGGGGCGGGTCGCGGGTCTGCCTAGTCTATCCATGGATGCCTCTATTGCACAAGTTCTGCCTGATTTTTAGCACTACAGTCTGCATCCCGCAAGCTCTTAAACCGCTCTTTCGTCCTGGCAGAGCGGTGCCTAGAGCAGCGGAATATGCTGATCTCAGGTTGCCCCTTGCTATGATCGAGGGGGCAGAAACAATTTAGTCACATCTACATTTTAGATTGCATCAAGGTAGAGCTGTGAAAATACTCGCTGTAGGTTCGATTTTATTAGGGGTTATGGGTGTCGGATGCATTTCAGTGCCAGCCATCGGCGATCGCCAGGCAACGGCCTTTGAAGGCAGCGTGCAGCGCGTCTGGGAAGACGGCTTTCGCCTAGAATCGGGCGATCGCACTCTTAATGTCGATACCTGGGCACTCTGCGGTGACAGCACGGCTCAGGCGCTTTCCCCAGGCGAACAGGTGAGTCTTTCCGGGGAGTTCGATGGCAGGGACTTTGATGCCTTTGAAGTGACTAAAGCGGACGGCACCCCGCTGTGCGAAGCGGGTGAAGCCGCCCCGGCTGCCGCCGCCCCGGCTGCCGCCGTTGAATCGCTGCCCGCAGAGCGGGAGCCTGCCGTTGTTTCAGCCTCCGGTACATCCTTTGCGGGGACGGTGCAGCGCGTCTGGGAAGACGGCTTTCTAATGGAGTCAGGCGATCGCACGCTGACTGTCGATACTTGGGAACTCTGCGGTGACAGCACGGCTCAGTCCTTAGCCGTTGGGGATTCTGCTACGGTGACAGGCGAGTTTGACGGCGGTGAATTTGATGCTGCTTCTCTCACTGATTCAGCCGGTCGCCAGATTGTAATTAACTTGAGTTCGACAAATTCTGCCAGTATTGCCCTGCGAGTCTAGGAATAAATTCCCAGTCTCAGAGCGAATGTCGGCTAAAGCCGACTCCGAGCAATAACCGGACAGGGTTTTAGCTCGACAGTTTGGGATTGCAGCCGACTTCAGTCGGGTTTTGTTCTGAGCCTTGGGATTCATCCCTAGGCAGCCGCCGGGCAAGTGCTTTTGCAAGCTGTCGAACCCAGATTTGTAATTAGGCGATTGTGCCAGTTATTTCGCGAGTCATCTAAACGGCTTTGCTCTGGGGCGGGTTGCTGCTAGGCCGGGTCCAGCCAGTTTGCCAAAATCGCCATGGGCACCATCAACACCATCGGCAAGAGGCAAATGAGCCACTGCCCCCCGGTTAGCGGGGCCGTTTGGAACAATACATTCATGACCGGAAGCTGACTAAAGGCAATCTGTAGGATCACCGCAGCCACGATCCCCACTAGGAGATAAGGGGCCTGGGTCACGGTGGTCGCTCTGCGGCGGAGATAATTGAATAGGCTCACGCCGAGTTGGCTAATGCTCAGCAGATAAATAATCCGCGCGACGACCAGGGCTTGGATGGCCATGGTCCTGGCCACAGCCAGATCGCCAGTTGTGGATTTGGCCCATTCAAAAATGCCAAAAATTAAAATCCAGTTAAAGACCGAAACCGCCAAAATTCGCCGCAACAGGGTTCGCGTCACGAGGGGCTCGCGGGGGTTACGCGGGGGGCGCTGCATGGTGCCGGGAGACTTGGGCTCAAACATTTAGTCCCAGGATTCGCCCTGGCCTAAGCCAATGGCAAAGGTGAGGCTGGCCAGGGTCAAGATCACATAGAGCAGCAGGCGGCTAAACTTAGCAAACTTACGCGTTAATGGCGTCGTCAGGCTGGCGCGTTGCTCCATGGATCAGGCTGGCGCGTTGCTCCATGGATTGGGAGATTTGCCCCACCTCCGTCGCCCCGGCGGTGGCAACCACTAGCCCGCGCCCCTGGCCAAAGGTGACAAAGGTGACAAAGCTGCCGGCATAGGCCATGTTGCTGCGCTCAGCCAGGGGCGTTCCCTCGGGCAGCGGCTCCGTGGTTTTGTCAACGGGCAGGGATTCCCCCGTGAGGGCCGATTCATCGATCTGAAGGCTGCGGGTTTTGAACAGTCGCAGGTCGGCGGGCACTTTGTCGCCGGAGGTCAGCAACACCACGTCGCCCCGCACCAGATCGCGCGAGGGCACTTGCAGGCTTTGTCCGTCCCGCAGCACGATGGCTTTAGTGGTGACGGCCTTGGCCAGGGAGGCGATCGCATCTTCGGCCTTGGCTTCTTGGACATAGCCAATGACAGCATTGAGCAGGGTCACGCCCCAGATCACAGCGGCATTGGTCCAGGAGCCCAAAAAGGCTTTGACCGCTCCCGCAATCAGCAAGATGTAGAGCAGCGGTTGGTTGAATTGCAGCAAAAAACTCAGCCAGGCGGGCCGACCGGGCTGCATCGGCAGCTCGTTCCAACCCTCGGTTTCGTAGCGCTGGGCCACTACTTCTGCGCCCAGGCCTCGGTCTAAGTCGCTGTGGCGATCGCGCGCGGCGTCAGTCACCTCCACCGCATGGAAAGGCTGGATGTGGGCATGGGCCGAAGCATGGGACATATTATTCCGCACCTGCATCGCGAGACAGTTGTCTCCACGCTAGCGAATCGTGAGTTTCATCAGCATAGAAATTCCCTCATAGCGTCAATAAATCAGTCGCCGGGGAGGAAATCCGAAACTAGCCTGGCCTGCTCAGAGAAATCTCAGCCAACGACTATCTAACGGCTCAAATCAGCGGCGACAGATAATCTCGAAATCAATCCAGCAGTTTTTAATCGTCCGCTGCATTTGAATTGTTATGCAGCGATATTGGAGCAGGTTCAGACGAAAATTCAAAATAGCTTTATCTATGAACGTGGCACAGCAAAGCTAATGAAAGCAACAAAATAGATCACTTCGCTGACAACAATAATTAGAACACCTGAGTTTTGAGTTTTTCGGAATTTTCTTGCAAATATTGTTTTTTTTCTTAAAAACAATATTATGTGGATAATTGCACTGATTGCACAAAGGGTAGCCCCTATAAGTTCGACCGGAAAGACGCTTGTAGGAAATTCCGAGACCCGTTCTATAAGTTCATCAAGGCTTTGTAGTCTCGATCTGTTTATTAACATGTGGCCTAGCGCATTACGTGCCGCCCACGTAGATAATAAAATACATAGAATATCCCAAAGGATAGATACTAGACGGCCTAACGAGTTCGTTCTATATTCAGACATGACTAACTTCCTGGCTCCGCAGATATGCGCTGTTTTAAGGTCGTAAGAAACAAGCTAACTAGCGTTCGGGAACCTTGATTGAAGGAAATTCCGAAGGCAAAACCTAGCTCTGCAATAGCCCCTGCGCTGATAGAGCTTGTATTAAGCGCTACATATTGAGCCGCAGAATCGTTGATCTGGTCTATGTACTTTGTGACCCAAGCCGCCTCATTCGAAAAAGTGACAGGGCTCCTACTCGTTAAAGTAAGACCAATACCTCGTGCAAATCGGCTAAAACGGTATTTGCGAGCATCTGAAGCGGCCCTACTTAATCCAACATAGTACTCGCCGAGATAGTACTCTCGCAGAATTTCGGATACCTTTTTACCTGAGACCAGACTGAACATCTGCTTGATTACGTAGGCGTCAATATTGCCTAACATATCTTGCGCAGGTGCATTTTTATTAATTTCCTCCTGCCGCTGAGTATCGTTGATTACACCGCTTTGACGTCGCATCCGAAACGTCACCTCAGCCAGGACACTGCCTAAGAGGATGTTTGAAAAGTTGTAGGGGGTCAGATGTTACGCCAATCGCCTTATCATGATCCGGATCATAGCCAGGTAAATAAACGTTTCCGATGTTTCTGGCAGCAACTCATAATCTCGGAC
>JAAUQQ010000133.1 GCA_012032745.1 Synechococcales cyanobacterium RM1_1_8 | reverse complement strand
CCAGTGGGGCTGGGCAAGCGCCGAACATGCACCCCCAGCGGAATCGGCTGGGCCGCCAAATGGGCAGAATCGCCGCCCCCAGCCCTCGATGGACCATGCCCACGACCGTCGAGTCCTCTTGGATCGAATCCCGCGTCGGCAGGTCCGGCGCATGGACCTTGAGGTGAGCATGTAAGTGGACCCCGCAGGGCATACAGGGCATTAAGACAACGCCATAGGACTGGAAAAAATCCCAATCTTCAATCACCGTTGGCGGTGCCTTTCCGGGCGGCAGCAGGGCGACAAATTCATCTTGGATAAATTCAAAGGTTTCTAGGGAGTCATCACTGCCCGGCTCATAGGTAAAGCCAATGTCCGCCTGGCCTGCTTTGAGACATTGCTCGATCGCAACATAGTGGGGCTGCTCAATGAGCGTGACAGTAATATCCGGGAAGCGGGCCATAAACTGAGCCAGGATATCCGGCAACACATGGGTGGCGACGCTGCGAAAGGTCGCAATGCGCACCTCGCCACCCTTGAGCCCCCGGTGGACATAGGCTTCTTTTTCCATCTGCTCTAGGTGCCAGAGAGCATGGCGGGCCTGCTTGGCGATGCGCATCCCCGCTGGGGTCAGGGTCGCGCCATGGCGACCTCGGCTGAATAGGGTGACGCCCAGGAGGGTTTCGAGGCTGGCGATCGCATGGCTGACCGCAGGCTGGGACAGACCCAGGGCATGGCCTGCCGCGCTAAAGTTTTTGTGGTCCGCCACGGCAACGAGGGCGCGAATCTGGGAGAGATTCATGGCATGGGAGTCAGAAAGGAATCTGAAATGACGGCTCTGGGACCATCTTAGGGGCCAGGGTTCGCCCTGGCTGGGCTAATCCATCAATCGTATTTATGGATAGGATGCAGGGGATGGTTTGCTGGCGCAAATCGGCGATGCCTAGACTTGGCAGTGTTACTGCTAATCGTCATCCCTAGGCTACATCCCTGAGAACCCTCGCCATGCTAACCCTCATCATCGGCAACAAGAACTATTCCTCCTGGTCCCTGCGCCCCTGGCTAGCCATGAAGCAGATGGGGCTGGAGTTCGATGAAATTCGCATTCCGCTCTATCTGCCCAGTTCCAAGCCAGATCTGTTGCGCTATTCCCCAGCGGGTAAGGTGCCGACGCTGCTGGATGGTGACCTGACGGTGTGGGACACGGCAGCAATTCTGGGTCATTTGGCAGAATGCTTCCCCGAAAAGCCCTGGTGGCCCGAGGACAAGGCTGCCAGAGCCATGGCGCGATCTGCCAGCGCTGAAATGCATTCCAGCTTTGTGCCCCTGCGGACCCACATGCCCATGAGCTGCAAGGCAGATAAGCGGGTTTCGGGCTTGGCCGCAACTGAGCAGCGAGCATTGGATGCAGACATCGCGCGGGTGAAGCAGATTTGGCGATCGGCCCGGCAACAGTTCGGCGAAGGCGGAGATTGCTTGTTTGGCCAGTTTTCTATTGCCGATGCCATGTATGCGCCAGTGGTCTGGCGATTCAAAGGCTACAACGTTGAGCTGGATGGGCTGGAGCAAGCCTATGTGGATGCCATGCTGGCCTTGCCTGCTATGCAGGACTGGGCCAAGGCCGGTTTGGCCGAGGTAGAGCAGATGGCTGAGACGGATGGGCTGTATGGGTGAGGTGTTTTTTGTCAGAGCGGTTTCATGGACTCTTCGCTCCTAGGTCGTTCCGAGGTTGGATTGGGCTATTCAACGATCGCCACAAAGTCATAGCCCGTCCCCGAACGGGAGGGGTTGGCTGGGCGCACCTCTACTCAAATTTCCCACCCTCGCCTACGATAATCCCGCTGCCATCCAATCCCTACGAAACTACTATAACGGTTGCACCCTACTCTGCGACGGCCTCCGCACCCGCTCCGACATCAGCACCCAGCAGCGACAGTTGCTACTGCAAAAGCTATTCTAGGCCTGAAAAACCTCAGAACAGGGAGTCTATAATTTCCTTGAGAAAAAGTAATTGTCCTCCAGGATGCTGATTCTGCCGCCCAAGGCTCTTACGGGGGGTCAGGCTTTGAATATTCCTTTCAAAAGTGACAAACGTCCTCAGTTCATCCCTCAATTCAGCAACGCCTTGCCCAAGCCCTAGCCCAGCGCGGTATCAGTGCCAATGTGGTTGCGGCGTTTCACCATGACCATGTTTTTGTGCCTTCATCCCGCGCCCAGGAGGCCATCGCTGCGCTGACCGAATTGATGCTGACCGACTGATGTCTGGCTGACTGGTGCCTGGCTGATCATTCGTCGGATGCGTGGCGGGATTGCCCAACTACTCAATATAGGTCTGCAAAAGTTGCATCACGGCCCGCACAGCCTTGAGCGAGGCAGTCTCGTTGACGGTGTGGTATTCCGTCGTGGGGAGTTGCAGCGTGGTGCCGCTAACGCTGCCCTCCGAGGCCGTGACCAAATGACCCAGCTCTGTGCGGCCAATGGAATAGGACTTATTATTCAAGCGGTTTTGTTCTTGAATGTATTCATCCTTGTAGCAATAGTTGAAGCCAAGCTGCTCACAGCGCTCGGCCAGTTCCTGGGTGATGCCGGGGGCAAATTCGCCGAAGGCATCGCGGTGGCGCAGCACGATTTCTTGGGCATCGGCGGAGGCGCGGTCGGGGAAGGGGCTGGTGTCGAGGACGATCAGGCGATCGGTGCTGATGCGTTGGCGCTGGAACCAGGACAGGGCATAGCGCCAGCTCCGGCCCGCTTCTTCTTCGGCGGTGAAGAGGGCGGTGCCCTGGAAGCCCTGGAGGAAAAGGTAGATGATGAGGGCTGCACTGACGACGTTGTCGAGCTGGGCGGAGATGTAGCCATCTTCGACGGTGAGGCGATCGAGGAAGGCGACGGGGGTGCCGGGCTGGAGGTATTCCAGGCCATCGACCTCAAAGATCAGATTGTTGCGCTCGGGACAGATGTAGGAGTTGGTGATGGTGCCCTGGCCCAGGTAGGTGCCGACGTAGGGTATGTGGGCCTGGACGAGCTGTTCCTGGAAGCGGTTTTCGATTGTGTGGAGCATTTGCTCCGAGACGGAGTTGCCATCGAGTTCGCCTTTGTTTCCGGCGATGAAGGCAGCATATTGAAATTCGTTGGGGCCAGTGCAGAGGAGGCCGTGGCGATCAATGTGGGCGGAGAGGTAAAGGCTGTCGGGCTGTTTGCCCTGGGCGACGAGGACGCCCTGGTAGTGGCTGAGGGTGGCTCCGGCTTCTTCTAGCTCGCGGCTGAGGACGCGGAAGAAGGCATCTTCGCAGCCGACGACGGCGGGTTCCCGGATGAGGCCGCGCAGGATGTTGAGAAACCGAGGCAAGTCTAAATCTTTTTTGGTGAAGACTGGAGCGGGTTTACCCAGAGATTCACTCAGGGATTTGCCCAGGGGTTTAGCCAGGGGTTTGTCAAGAGACTTGGCCTGGGGAGCCAGGGGCTTGAGACTCGACTTCTGAATTGAGGCAATCATTCACTTAGCTCCGTTGGACACAGGAGTTGGGGAGGATGCTCTGGAACAGCTTCAAGCTGGCCGCGCGAGCTAGTCGCAGGGAGGTACGCCCCAAGGAACGTGGTTTGATCTCGCTTGGTTTATGATTATAGGAGCTTTCTTAAGAAAGATTGCAGCAGCAGATACAAAAGAATATGTTGTATGCAAAAGAATAAAGCGCCTCAAACACAAGTTAGCGGAATTGGGCTTTGAGATATTCCCGCCGCAGGGTTGCGATCGCATCAATACTGATCCCCTTGGGACAGACCGCCTGACATTCCCCATGGTTGGAGCAATCGCCAAAGCCCTCCGCCGTCATCTGCTCGGCCATGCGCAGCACCCGCGTTTTGCGCTCCGGATGGCCCTGGGGCAACTGGGCCAGGTGGGCAACTTTGGCGGCGGTGAATAGCGAGGCTGAGGCATTGGGACAGGCGGCGACGCAGGCTCCGCAGGCAATGCAGGCGGCATAGTCAAAGGCGGCATCGGCATCGGCCTGGGCCACGGGAATACTGTTGGCTTCGGGGGCGGAGCCGGTGCGGGCGGTGATGTAGCCTCCAGCGGTGATGATGCGGTCCAGGGCGCTGCGATCGACGACCAGGTCTTGGATAATCGGGAAGGCCGTGGCGCGCCAGGGTTCGAGCGTCAGGCGATCGCCCGCTCGAAACTGTCGCAAATACAACTGGCAAACCGATGTCTGGGCCTGGGGGCCGTGGGCCTGGCCGTTGATCATCATGCCGCAGGAGCCGCAGATGCCCTCGCGGCAGTCATGGTCAAATTCCACCGGCAGTTCCCCTGCGCGGATGAGCTGTTCGTTGAGAATATCCAGCAGTTCGAGCAAGGAGAGATCCGGGCTGCCTACCACGTCATAGTTCCGAAACTGGCCGGGGCTGGAGGGGGCTGACTGTCGCCAGATTTTGAGGTGGAGTTGCATGGGATGGATGTCGAACTTCGGGATTGCCCAGCCCAGGGATGCCAGGGATGGCTCAGGCCCAGGGGTGGCCCAGACCCAGAGATGGATTCATGATTGACCTTAGCCTAGCGCGAATCTATTCTCTAGCTCCCCTGCGATCGGGATTTTCCCACCCAGCCTTTCATTAAGAGACTTACCGAAATCCCCACTCCACCCATGAGTCGATCTATAGTCGATCTATCCACACCATAGAGGCGAAGCCGGGGCAAACCAGCCGCCTAGGCCAACCCCAGGTCACTCGTTTGAGGCGTCACCCATTGGAGGCGTCACCCGTTTAACAAGGCGGTAGGCCGCGCCCCACTTCGTAGAACTGCCATGGGTATTGCCAGTATCGACCCGGCCCGAGGAACCCTGCTCCAAACCTTTGCAGCGCTGTCGGCAGCGGAGCTAGAAGCCCAGCTAGCCCTAGCCGCCGAGACCTATCCGCGCTATCGAACCACAGCCTTTGCCCAGCGGGCCTACTGGCTCAGGACCGCCGCCGAGCTGTTGGAGGAACAAAAGCAGGAGCTGGCCCAAATGATGACTTTGGAGATGGGCAAGCTGCTGCGATCGAGTGTTGCGGAGGTGGAGAAATGTGCTCTGATCTGCCGCTACTATGCCGACCAGGGCGAAGGCCTGCTGGCGGATGAACTGATTCCCACCGAAGCCAGCCGCAGCTTTGTGCGCTACCAACCCCTGGGGCCGGTGCTGGCGGTGATGCCCTGGAACTTTCCCCTGTGGCAGGTGTTTCGCTTTGCCGCTCCGGCGCTGATGGCGGGCAATGTGGGTCTGCTCAAACCTGCGTCCAATGTGCCCCGCTGTGGGTTGGCGATCGCCCGGATCCTGCGCGAGGCCGGTTTCCCTGAAGGAGCCTTCCAGACGCTGCTGATCCCAGGGAGCCAGGTGGCCGCAGTGATCGCCGACGATCGCGTTGTCGCCGCAACCCTAACCGGCAGCGAAGCCGCCGGGGCCAGCCTCGCCGCCGCCGCTGGCAAGGCACTCAAGCCGACGGTGCTGGAGCTGGGCGGCAGTGATCCATTCATCGTCACGGCCAATGCCGATTTAGATGCCGCCGTGACCACAGCGGTGACGGCTCGGCTGGGCAACAATGGCCAAACCTGCATCGCCGCCAAACGGTTTATCCTGGTGGAATCCATTGCAGCAGCATTTACGCAACCGCTTGTGGCTCGCTTCCAGGCCCTGAAGCTGGGCGATCCCCTGGATCCGGAGGTAGATCTGGGGCCTTTGGCCACACCGCAAATCCTGGCGGATCTGGAGCGACAGGTGCAGGCCTGTGTGGCAGCGGGGGCGACGGTGTTGACCGGCGGCCAGCGCGCACACTTGCCGGGGCAACTGGCGGGGGGCAACTTCTATCCAGCCACGATCCTGACGGATTTGCCAGCGGGCTGTCCCGCCTACCAGGAGGAATTTTTTGGCCCCGTGGCTCTGCTGTTTACGGTGGCGGACTTGGGAGAGGCGATCGCCCTCGCCAACAGCACCCCCTTCGGCCTGGGAGCCAGCGCCTGGACCACCGATCCCACCGAACAAGAACGCTGCCTCAACGAATTAGAAGCCGGTGCCGTCTTCATCAACGCCATGGTCAAATCGGATCCCAGAATGCCCTTCGGCGGCATCAAGCGATCGGGCTACGGGCGAGAACTGGCCGCCCCCGGCATCCGCACCTTCACCAACGCCAAAACCGTATGGGTGGCCTGACGGGGCGACGGATGCCCACAATCCAAGGCCAACTGCCTCTGTCGTCGGTATTGGGTAATGGGTGCTGGGTAATCGGGGGTCAAAAGCCATAATCCGTTTCCCCTTCTCCCTATCACCCATCACCTACTCCCTCCCCAACCCAACGTTAGAAGCCTCACCCAACGCCTGCCATGAACACTGCCGAACTGTTGATTGCCTGCCTTGAAAATGAAGGTGTTGAATACATTTTTGGCCTGCCCGGCGAAGAAAACCTCCATGTCATCGAAGCCCTAAATGATTCCAGCATTCAGTTCATCACCACTCGCCATGAGCAGGGTGCAGCCTTCATGGCCGATGTCTATGGGCGGCTGACCGGCAAGGCGGGGGTTTGCCTTTCCACCCTCGGCCCCGGTGCGACCAATCTGATGACCGGCGTGGCCGATGCCAACTTGGATGGCGCACCGCTGATTGCAATTACGGGCCAGGTGGGCACGGACCGGATGCATATCGAATCCCATCAGTATCTCGATTTGGTGGCAATGTTCACCCCCGTGACCCAGTGGAGCAGTCAGATCGTTCGGCCCAGCAATACCCCCGAAACCGTCCGCAAGGCCTTCAAAATTGCCCAGGCGGAAAAACCCGGCGCGGTTCACATTGACCTGCCCGAAAACATCGCCGCCATGGCCGCACCGGGCAGGCCCCTGCACGTCACCCGCCGGGAGCAAACCGTGGCAGCGGCGGCGGACTTGGCGGAAGCGGCGGCCCTGATTGCCCAGGCCCAGCATCCGCTGATGTTGGTGGGCAATGGGGTCATTCGAGCGGGAGCCAGCGCTGCCCTAACGGCCCTGGTGGATCGGCTCCAGATTCCCGTGGCCAATACCTTCATGGGCAAGGGGGCGATTTCCTTTGAACATCCGCGATCGCTCTGGTGTGTCGGCCTCCAGCAGCGCGACTTCATCAACTGTGGCCTCGATCGCGCAGACTTGATCATCACCGTCGGCTATGACTTGATCGAATATTCTCCCAAACGCTGGAATCCCGAAGGCCGCTTGCCGATTATCCACATTGCCAGGGAAGCGGCGGAAATTGACAGCAGCTACATTCCCAAGCTGGAGCTGGTCGGCGATCTCTCGGCGACGCTGCTGGCCCTGGCTGGGCAATCTGCCTCCGTGGCGACAGATGCCTATACTACGACCCTGCGCCAGGCGATCGTTGCGGAGTATGAGCAATACGCCCAGGACGATGGCTTTCCGCTCAAACCCCAGAAGATTCTCTATGTCCTGCGCCAGGTGCTGGGGCCAAAGGACATCGTGATCTCCGATGTCGGTGCCCATAAAATGTGGATTGCGCGACATTACCACTGTTATGAGCCCAATACCTGCTTGATCTCCAATGGTTTCGCGGCCATGGGGATTGCCCTACCGGGGGCGATCGCCGCCAAGCTGGTTCACCCCGACCGCAAGATCGTTGCGGTCATGGGTGACGGTGGTTTTATGATCAACAGCCAAGAGCTGGAAACTGCGGTGCGGCTCGGCCTGGCTTTTGTGGTCTTGATCTTCAATGATGGCGGTTACGGTTTGATTGAGTGGAAGCAAAACAACCAGTTCGGCCATGCCTCCCAGGTCAAGTTTGGCAACCCTGACTTTGTGAAATATGCGGAGAGTATGGGCGTGAAGGGCTATCGCGTGAGCTCAGCGGCGGAGCTGATGCCGACCCTGGAAGCTGCCCTCGCCTGGGACGGCCCCACGCTGATCGATTGCCCCGTGGACTATCGCGAAAACCTTAAGTTTAGCGAACAGGCGGGGAAGCTGGTCTGCCAAATTTAGCGGCACGTCTTGCCGATCCCAGGCTGCCGCCGTCGCTGGCAATGGCTCGATTTTAATGGCTCGATTTCAATGGCTCGATTTTTAGGTCACCAGGCCCATCAAAACGTTTTTCATCCGATCCACCACCTCAACCCCCAGCACCAAGATCGTAGACACCAGCCCCAGGGCGGCGGTACAAAGGGCCAGCCCGGCCAGGCTGATCGCCCCATCGTCGTCCAGCAGACCAAAGCCCGTGACGAAAATGCCCATGGCAGGCAGGGTATTGGTTCCCGGAATCGGAATCATCATGCAGATGGACATCAGCAGAATGGCGATGCCCATGGCCAAGCGCCCCAGAGGACTGGTGCAAACCCCCGTCAGCCGGGGCCGGGAGATCGCTTCGATGCGCCGGAGCCAGGGCAGCCCGGCCTTGATCACACCCTTGACCTTGGGGCGATCGAAGCCCTTTTGTCGCCACTTTTCTGGCAGCCAGGGCTGCTCCGCGCCCCGCAGCAGTTGAAAGGCCAGCAGCGCCATCACCACGCCAAAGGGGATCGAATAGCCCGGCGCGGGGATCGGCAGGGCCGAGGGCAGCGACAGCAGCACAAACAAAAAGCCAAAGGTGCGCTCTCCGGCCAGGGCGAGAATTTCCTCTAGCGTGACCTGGTCCCCCGGCCCGGCGGCCTCGGCAGCGGCGGCTTCATGGGGGGTGAGGTTCTGGGATACTTCGCTGAGAAAGTAATGTTGCAGCTCGTTGGAGAGTTTGGCCATGGCGGGTGTTTGGAGAGGTTGGGAGGGTGAGGGAAAGCAGGGATGGTCAAGAGCGTTTCTTAGCTTAGGGTCTGGGGGGAGGGTGGCTCAAGGGGGGGGCGAGTCGCCACCTAGCCGGGAAATAATGGACGATTATCTCCATGGCCGTTGCGCCCTACTTTCCCCCCTACTCGCCGCTCCCTTCTTCCTACTCCCCTCTTCCCACTCCCTTCTTCCCACTCCCTTCTTCCTATACCTTCAGCCCTGAACCTGTTTTTCCCCATAAAAGGCTCAAATTCAGATCAAATTTCAGATCAACCTAAAGATATCAACTTAGTTAAGGATCCAGTGAGCCATGGGCAACCGGGCAAGAACCGGGAAAAGCGCCGGGGCAAGCACCGGTACAAGAATACCTTGGTCTGCACTCGCTGGGAGAATAGACCATGCCCCCAGCATTTCCAAGCCTGACCCGACCCAATCATCATTCATCCATGAAGAGCCGCCCCAGAATCATGCTCCGTCTTCCGGCTTCCTTGGGGCTTTGGATAACGGCAATCCTGACCAGCATCGTAGGCCTGGTCAATCTGGTCTCTGCGGTGATGCCGGGGAGCCCCGAGCGGATCGATGGGCTGGGGAATGTTTTCCCCTTTGAGGCCCGAGCCGGTGGATATTTATTTTCGGCGATCGCCGGTTTTCTCCTGCTCACCCTGGCAGGGACTCTGCTGCGCCGCAAGCGCCTGGCCTGGATCATGGCGGTTTGCCTGCTCGTGGTTTCGATCATTAGCCACCTGATCAAGGGCTTCGACTATGAAGAAGCGCTGCTCGCAGCGATCCTGTTGGGACAGTTGTGGTTAACGCGCCGACTCTACACCGCCCCATCCGATCGCCCATCCCTGGTTCAAGGGATTCGGGTGCTGGTGGGGGCGCTGCTGTTTACCCTGGTCTACGGCACCCTCGGCTTTTTTCTGCTAGATCGCCATTACGCCCACCGCTTTAGCCTGGCCCAGGCCCTGGGGCAAACCCTGGCGATGTTTTTCAGCGCCGACAATGGGGGACTCCTGCCCACCCATCGTTTTGGGCGCTTCTTTGCCAATTCGATCTATACGGTGGGTGCCACAACGCTGCTCTATGCCGTTTGGATGTGTCTGCGACCCGTGATTTTTCGCCCTGGCACCTATCCCAGGCTCGTATCCCAGGCCGATGTCACCGTTGCCTTGGTCAGGACAGACTCCGATGATCAGCGAGGGGATTACTTCAGCACCCAGTTCTTGCGCACGGCCCTGACCCAGGGGGGTAAACGCCTTTCCAAGTTCCTCCCCCTAGGGGTGAGTCTGCTGCTGTTTGGGCTGTCCATTTGGGGCGTTGGCCAACAGCTTCACCGCTATAACCCCGAGGCGATTCTGGCCAGCCTTCGGGAGATTCCAGGCCGAGGCTTGCTGCTGTCCCTGGGCTTCACGGCCCTCAACTATCTTTTTTTGACGGGCTATGATGCCCTAGCAACCCGCTATGTCAACCAGCCCTTACCCTATCGCAAGATCGCGCTGGTTTCCGTGATTAGCTATGCCCTCAGCAACAGCATTGGCATGGCACTGCTCAGCGGCGGTGCCATTCGCTATCGCTTCTACCATGCCTGGGGCTTTTCTGCGGGGAAAATTGCTCAAATTATTACCTTTTGTAACCTCAGTTTTTGGATTGGCTTACTGGCCGTGGGTGGGATGACCTTTTCGGTGAATCCCTTGACGGTACCCCAGTCGTTGCGCCTGCCCTTTGCATCGATTCATCCTGTGGGCTATGGGTTTTTGATCCTGACCATTGCCTATTTGATGTGGAGCGCGATCGCACCCAGCCCCTCCGTCTCAAACGATGGGTTTTGCCCCACCTGCCGTTCCACCTTTCCACTAGCCAAGTCGTCATCACCACCTGCGATTGGATTTTAGCCGCAGCCGTGCTCTATGTCCTATTGCCCAATCGTGATACTCTCCCATTCTTCGTCTTTTTTGGGACTTATCTACTGGCACAGATCACGGGAATTGTTAGCAGTGTTCCCGGTGGTTTGGGTGTGTTTGAAGGGATATTGATCCTGCTGCTATCGCCACCGCTGGATGGCGATCGGCTATTGGGATCTTTGCTGGCCTATCGGGGGATTTACTACTTTTTGCCGCTGTTTTGCGGGGCTGCGCTGTTTGCATTGTATGAGCTTAGGCAGCGATATCTTTTGAAGGTGGGTAATCAGTAATAGCTCACAGAAGCAGCCAGCCCACTCCCCACCCGAATCTGGCTGACAGTAACGCAAGCCTCCTAAGATCGATATATTCTTTGCGATCTGGGCTCATGACCTGGCGGGCCACGGCCAATCTTCCAACGCCAGCCGCTATTCCATCGGTCGCCACTGCCGCGACCTCAGCCGTCTGCTACACCATGATGGCGGAGTTCCCGGAGCAGGTGAATGGGGCGATCGCCGATTTTGTGAATTCCCTACCCCGAATGCAGCCCCGGCGATCGCCATGAAAATCTTGCTGGTGGAAGATGATGAACGCATTGCAGCGCCCCTGGAAGCAGCTCTCCATCATCAATCCTGCATGTCCCGCTGTGCGGAAAACGATGGAACCGGGCTTGCAGATTTCTCCCCGAAGTTCGACTAGGGCCGTTGGAATGCCTGGGATTTTGTTTCCCCATGGGGGGATTGAAAATGAGTTTTGGTCTACAATCTATTGCATTGAGTGGTATTCAAGGTGAGACAACGTGGCGAGAACTCCTGGCAAGGCAGCGGGCAGTCCAGACGGTACGGCTCGAAAAGCAGCGGCTTCTGCATCGAAGCGGGCCGCGTCAGTCAAGAAAGCTGCTGCTGCAACTCCAAAACAGAAAGCGGCTACCCGTAAGGCTGCTAGGGCCGTTGCCGAGGCTGCGCCGGTTGTTGAGGCTGTGCCGGAGGTGGAGCAGCCTGCCAAGCCGGTGGGGCTGAGTTCTAAGGCCATGTCTCGCCAGAGCCGGGGGAAGCAGTCGGGGGCTGGGGGGGGCGTTCCTAGGACTAAGCTCCCTGAAAAGAAGCAGGCGCTGCTGCGCTACAGCCATGCCTTGCCGAAGTGGCCTGGGAGTGCGGAGATGCTGAGTTTGCGGTTTGAGTTGAGGCCGCTGGCGGATGCGGAGATTTATCCTCAGTACAGCGTGGGGCTTCATGCTTGGTTTTTGAAGCAGGTACAGCAAGACGATGCAGAGTTGTCGCGGCGGTTGCATGACCATGCGGATGAGAAGGCATTTACGCTGTCTGCGCTGGATGGGCCGCTGGTTCATGTGGGAGATAAGATTCGGCTGGCGGCCGCACAGACCTATGTTTTGACGCTGACGGTGTTTTCGAAGGCGGTGGTGAAGTGGTTGGCACGGTGGCTGAAGCAGATGCCGGGGGTGCTGGAGCTGAAGTTTGCGCCG
>JAAUQQ010000132.1 GCA_012032745.1 Synechococcales cyanobacterium RM1_1_8 | reverse complement strand
GGGAGCTTCCAGCAGAGCCGATTCTGGAACATCGGGGCAGTCCATCGGGGCAAGGTAGGCGATCTCCCCCTCTACCCGTCGCAATCGGAAGGACTCACCCTTCCAATTCACAGCCCGCCCCCACCTATTCACGGGGGGTTCAGGGGCCGTAGTCATGATTTCTCTAGTTAAGGTTTTAGTATTAAAGAAATCATGACTACCAGCTTCAGAAGCTTTAAGCTGTGCGGCTTCCAGCAATTTTTGACGAGTGGGTGAGTAGGCCAAATCTACCGAATAAATCCACCGTTGCTCACCGCGTCCACCTTCACGCCGTAGCCGCTTCACCGCGCCCTCTCGGTCGCCTCGATCAATCTCCAGCCCCAGCTTCCGCAGCAGCTTGTTAACGATTTCCGAGGGGGTTTGGTCTTTACGAATGGTGAGCCCCAAAAATTCGCGTATGGCTCCTGCATTGGCCAGAGCCGCTGCTTTGATGGTTTGGGCTAGCTTGGCATGGTTGCAATATTCCTTCCCGTCCAGCAGCTCCAAAACTTGCAGCTTGGCAATGAGCGTTGCCCTAGCGAGCTTCTTGGGGAGTCTGTGCAGTGCCTTTACGTCCGCAGTCAGGACGGCTTGGGCTCTGTCCATATCGGCCTGTCGGGTGGCCCCTAGGTTCTCTGCCTGGACCTGGAGCAAGACACCGCGCCGCATGGCTCCATAGTCTAGGCAGAGGGCTTCATAGCATTCCTCTGGGTCATCGAAGGTGACACCGGGGAATTCAGCTTGCCAGAGAACCTTTTGCGCCTTGAGCCGCTTGGCTCTGCTGCTGTCATTGCTGCTGAGGGTCTTAAATGCCCACTTCTCATCATGCTGGGGCTCAATCGTTGCAGTGGCGATCGCCGCTGCGTCATCCTGCCAGATAGATTCTTGAATCTCCTTCCACAGTTCTGAGGTCGATTTTTCTAGACTGCATTTCACTTCAGAGACTCGGTGGCCTGCCTTCTCTAGCCGTCGCAGCAGATATTCATAGGCGATCGCCTTTTGTGCGCCTTGCACCGCTCGCTGAGTGGCATGGAAGTCAATCACAGCGGTTTCGATTTGGGCGATGCGTTCAGCATCCTCTGGGGCTGCATTCAGCAGTTCATCGAGTCCGAAAGCGCCCGCCATTTGCTTGGCATAATTTTGATAGCGCTGCTTAGCCCGCCTGGGGCTCATCATGGCCTCATCTGCTGCTGCACTGATGAACGGTGGGCAGAAGATGTGCCGGGGACCGGCTGGCGATAGCGGCCTAGCATTTGCCAGTGGGTATCTCCAGCCAAGCTGGGGAAATAGCCCCAGACTGCATCGAAGTAAGGGGCCTCGATGCTAATGCCAGACTTTGCTGAAGGGCTAAGGATTAGAACGTCAGGTCGGTTAGTCGCAATCCACTGGTCAGGGTTATTAAAGAAGCTGGTGAATGCGCCGCCTTCATTGGTCTCGGAGTCGATGCGAGTGACTTGTTTTGAAGGGTCACGGCTGGCGATCGCCCGCTCCAGTCGCTTGGCTTCCCGCTGGGAGCTGGTGACATACAGCAGCGTTTGGCCGCTTGAAACGGCTTGCAGGAATTTGGCCCGGTAGCCGCTTGCTTGACCGGAATACATAGTGCATTCCCAGGGGGTTTGCTGCCGGTGATGTTTGAAGACGCGAATAGATTTTGCACCGCTGGAGACGTGGGCGAACCTCACCGCTCGGTCTGCAATGCCATCCTCAGCCAGAACGATCGCGCCGGTCTCGGCTGCATGGGTTGCGAGGTTTTTGAACAATTGGTTGATGGAGCTATGGCGATCGCCCAGCCGGTCGCCGCTGGCCAGCTCCTGCTCAACTTGGTTGGCTTCGTCCATCACCAGTAGGACAGGGCGATTCGTAATCCAGTCGGGGAGACGGTGTAGGCTATCGGGGCAAAGCACCACGCCGCCTTGCTCATGGGCTGTGGCCCATAGGGCCTCGCTGTCCTTTGGCTCGAAATCATGGATGTGTGGCAAGTCCCAGCGTTCTGCGGTTTGCTGTCCCAGGGCATTCATGGGTGAAAGGGCCACGATGAACCAGCCTAGCTGCCTGGCTTGAGCTACCCAATCCTTGCCGGTGCGATAGGTTTTACCGCCGCCAAGAGCTACGTCTAGAACGTGGATTGCTGCCTTGAGCATCTGGGGGAGTTGCGGTAAATAATCTCCCTCGGTCTCCCGTTCAATGGGATAGCTCAATCGTTCCAGCCTATCGAGTACAGCGAAGGCCCTGGCCATGGTGCCCATGCGCCGATATTGCCGTAGGGTCATCGCACTCTCTAGGACTGTTTTGAGCCAGGCGCGATCTCCCCCTTCACTTTCTTGAGCTTTGGCATAGAGGGCATCATCAATGCCCTTGCCAATGGATTTATCCCAGTGAAGGAAACGGACATCAGGCCCAAGCTTCTGTAGTTCAGAGCCCAGGGCTAGAGCCTGATAGCGAACGTTTTTAACGGTTTGCGGTTTGTCGTCTTGGTCGAAGCAGATATACAAGGTTCTGCCTGGAGTCGCAAACTGAGCAATTTCTTCATGCAACTCTCTGGAGCCTGACTGATGCCACATGTTGATGCCGCGAATGGCGATTGCGGGCATTCCTTGGGCAATGAGGGCTAAGGCTTTTTTGATACCTTCAACAAAGGTGATGTGAAGGCAGCAGCGTTTCACAACCTGCCAGAAGGTCTCTCCCTCCTGCGGGGTAACGCTGTGCTTTTCATAGATGGCTTGAGCAAATTCTTCAGGCACCCAGGGCATGATGGGCAAGCCGGGGCAACCTTGGGGCGTTTCATACTTCACCCGCTTGAGTTGCCCACGTTCATCCCTTGCCTCGCGCCATTCATCGGGCTTCCTAGAAAACCCGATGACGCTAGAACGCTTCGCATTCTTATAAACTGGCTCAACCTTTGCCCGTGGCTGTGTGGGTTTGATGCAGGGAATATCTGCTTCGCGTCCGTCGATTGTGGTGCCTAAGCTATACCAAATGCCCTCTGCAAGATTCTCGTAGGTACGTTGAGCTCGCTTGACAGCTTCAGTTGCGTACTGGGTCGCATGGCCCCCAAGCGCTGCTGTGACTGGTCCGACTGCAACAGCAACTGCTTCATCTCCAGTGGCCCAGATGATATTGGCTTGTGTGAGCGCGTCGGGAATGTTGGATTCGCGAAATTCCTGGAGAGGGTCAGGGTTAGGGCGGGCCTCGCTGCTCTCTATGTTGTCTGGCCCAGCGGTGCTGGGCTGAGACGGCGAAACAGGGATAGGCATTGCCCCATAGCTTTCTAGCCGTTGGATTGCAAGTCTGTTTGCTTCTGCGCTAAAATCTTCGTACTGCGATTCTTTTTTCATTGGGAGTCTCGCCCCACTGGTAAGCTGCGCACCGGCCAAAGTTTGCGCTTACCAAAGGGATTTTAATAATTTACTTGGACACGTATCGACCCTAGCTTTGCGCTGCCTGAATTCAGGAATCCAGCATTTGCGCGCTTTTTTGCTCAGCGTCTTCCGCCAGCACTCCGGCAATAATGCCTCTCAGAAAAGCGTTGACGGTCAATCCCCGCCGCGCGACTGCCTCACGGAAGCGGAGTTTTTCCTCTAAATTCAGGGCTGCGGTAAGGCAAGCTCTATTTGACTCTATTAGCGGGGCTAGCTGGTGCTGCATCGGCTTTTTAAAAATCTCCTTACTAATTGTATCCGGTTTTTCAAAAGCAAGTATGGGCAGAAAAATTGCCTGGTTTGCGGTGATTCTTCTCAATGCCGATATACCGGCAAACATGGCTTATCAGATTGCGAAAAATAAATTTCAACTTAATTAAGTTCTGACCCATCTTCGCGATCTAGCCGCGCAATATCAGCACGGTTGCCCTGAATCTGCCGATTCTGCTCATTCATGGCTTGGCGCATTTGAGAAATCAGTTCAAGTTGCTGGCTAATGGCTTCCGCATTGCGCTGCTGCAATGCCTTGGTTTCGCTCAGCCCTTCCCAAAACTGGGTTTGCTGCTGGTCAGTCTGGTTAAGCCTCTCGCTGAGTTGGCGATCTCGCTCTAGCCAGTCTCTGCGGTCCTGGTCTCGTTGCTTTAATGATGCTTCGAGTAGTTGCTCAATTCGATCAAGTCGCTCACTCATGTGAGTCCTCCTGCGATCGCTGTCATGGCAACGCCTAACCCAAATCCAATTATTGCTGCCGCCAGTGCGATCGCCCAGGGGAAGCGGGGGGAGGGGGGGCTGGTGCTGGTGATGGCATCCAAATCAGCCTGAATGGCCTGGGATGCTGCCCTGAAATCGCTGGGGTCTATGGCCTGCACGATTCTAGTTTTTGCTATTGCTGCCGTCATTTTTGATGTATCTCATTAACTGCTGTAGCTGCTGCTGGGTCTCGCGCAAGACCTCATTCAGGATTTTTTGATTGGAATTGAGCTGCTGTATTTCCGCCTGTAGGGCCTTTATCTCCGCCTCCAGCCCTGCGATTCGATCAGCCATTTTCTAAGTGCTTGATTCCATCTAGCTTTGCCTCGCTCGCCTCCGCCTGCTTGAGCAGGTAATCAATTACATGCTCATATCTCATGGCTGGGCTGCATTGCTTCATCCAGTAGTCGCGGGAAAAGCCTAGTGTCTGCCAGTATCCATCGACTTTTGCCCGCGTTAACTGAGTCCTGATATAGACCCTGTCGGGGGTCTCGCGTTCATCTGCCATGGTGAAATCCTGTAAACGTCTACCCTATTGTGTCAAGCAGTATAACGCCTGTCAATTGTTTGACACAGCGAACTAGGGAGCGCTATAACTCTTGTAGCAGCAAATTTAGCCGCTGCCCTGCCCAGGCCCGACCACGGGGGGAGCTACTACCTTCCCCCCTGGTCATTGCAGGCCCAGGCCCCTACTACGAATAGAGGCATTTGAATTATGACCCGCTCCAAGACCAAAGCCGCGATCGCGGCTGAAGCTCGTGCTATCGGCGTTCCCTCAGACCGCCTGAATGGAACCCGGCCCCAGCTAGAGATTGAGCTGGAGAGCTACGCTACCGCCCTGGCTGAAGCGGGCGCTGATACCGCCGCCGCTGCCTTCCCGGTGGATGTGACGGATGACCTAGCCCTATTCGCAGATTCTCTAGATAAGACTCCGAAGCGCATTGACCCAGGCCACGCCGCCGCCGCCGCCGTGCTGCTGGCTGCGGGCGCTAAGGCTATGGGCTGGCTCTAGGGATTGAAGGACTGAGGGTGCATCTACTCCCCCTTCAATCACCTGCAAGCCATGACCCTCATTCAAAAGCTAGAGGCAAATCGCCAAGCCCTAGGAATTCCTGACCGGAAGCCAAAACTGAAACCGACTGACTGGGAGAGCTGTACAGCCCTGGCTGAATCGCTCAAAACGAAAGCGCTGGCAGAGAAGCCCAAAACCTCAGAGTAAACATTCTTGCCCTGGCAACTGTCAGGGCCTCATTCATCATGACCCCCTCAGAATTTCGAGCTAAGCACAACCTCAGCCCTGACCAGTTCAAGCGCGTGAAGCGCAAAGCTGAGGATGCAAATCCAGATACCCAAATCACCAAACAAGTAGGCGGCGCTTGGGTAATTCCATCGCCTGAGCTGCTAATCTCCCACCTTCCGCCTAGTGCCTCGCCTAGTGCCTCGCCTAGTGCCTCGCCTAGTGCGCCTAGTGAACCGCCCAGTGCCTCGCCTAGTGAATCGCCCGGTGCAATCGCCCGGTATAGCCCAGCTCCCCTAGTTGAAGCTGAGCTAGTCCCAGAGGTCACAGAGCTGCAAATCATCCTGCCAGACCATACCGCCGCCATTGACCGGGCACAGCTTGAAATCGCTAATACCGCTCACATTTCCAGCGGCAACCGCAACCTACGCCGCGCCCTGCGACGGAAGGCCATGGTTGAAGCTGCAAGCGCTGAAGCTATTGAAGATTTTGCATTGGCAGATAAAGCCTATGAGGCGACCCTAGCCCAGCTTGAACAGCAGCAGCTCAATAGCTTGGGCATCGGTGCCACCGCCCCGGCCCCGGCTTCTGCCCCAGCATCCACCCCCGCCGCCGTAAAAAGTAATCGCCACCCCCGGCCCCCGGCTGAGTCTGGGGGCTGTAATGGCGATCGCCCTACTGTCCATCGCAATCTTTGGTTAACCATGGCTAAAAAAACAGACCCGCTACTGGATACAGCAACCGCTGTTGCGACCACCGTGAAAAAAGTCGCCAAGAAATCCACTCGCGAAACTCCAGCAAAGTCCAGCTCAACCTCTCAGCCCAGCTCAACTGCTCCAGCTCGCTCCAACCTTGTCCAGCGCTCCATGGGGGGAGACGTAGCCCATGGGCTCAACATCACCCAAGCGGACCCCAATTCCATCCTGCCAAGCAAGCTGGATTCTGTCTCCAGCGGCCTAGCCACCACGCCAAAAGCCCAAGCGGATAAGGCTGTGGAACAGATCGAACAGCAGCGGCAAACCGTGCGGATTATGAGCGCAAATGTTGACCTGCAAAAGGATGCGCTCTCTCTAGCAAAGTCACAGCGACAGGTAGAAACCAGCGCGATCCAATATGCAACCGAAGGGCTCAAAGTCGATGCCGCTGGCATTGGCTACCAGTCCGCAGCCGTCGATGTTGAGATCGCCCAAGTCAAACTAGCCCAGCGCTCCGAAGTGCTGAACCAAAAGCAAATCGAGCTACAGGGCACTCAGGCCGCTACGCCCCTCATCCAGACACAGCAGCAGCTCAAGACAGACCTACTCGAATCGAAGAACGCCAGCCTAAAGACTGCTATCGAGTCGGTTCAGCAGCGCTTGCAAGAACAGCTACAGGCCCTTGAAGGGGGAGAAGAAAGCTAATGCAGACACAACGCCCAGCATTCAAATCTAGAGTCGTTTCGCGGTGCCTTGCCCTTGCCCTCGCTATGGGGGGATGTTTGGGCGTTGGTTCTGAGAATAGAGCCATGCAAGCGGTCGCCTTCGGTCTCCTATGCGGTGCCATCGGGGCAGGCGTGGCCGGTGAACTGGTAGGAGAGGGAGACGAGGCCGAAGCGTTGGGCTACTGGAATCAAGAGCGAACCCGCTCCATTCAGGCCCAGCGACAGGCCGCGTTGCTCTCCAACAAACTGCGGGGGGAGCTGAAATCCAAAGTGCAGGCCCAGGCCGTCCAGCTCTCCAATCAGCGGGAAACCGTCATGGGGCTTGAGCTGGAATTGCAGCGGCTGCATAAAATCCAGCGCTGGACAGTACAGAACAATGCAGCCCCCGCCGCCCCGGCCCAGCCTGATATAGCAGCCGATTCAGCGGACTATCGCCAAGCCATTCACGGGCAATTCATCCGGGTCTACCGTGCCAGACTGTTCGCCGCCGTTCGCCGCTCAACCACTGAGCTACATGGGGCCATCGCCGCTGAGCTGAACAAGACACGAGATCGCAATGATGACGCTCTCCAGAAAATCCAGCGGGATTTATCCAACAAATTACGGGGGGACTGGCTGCGGTGGATTCGGTCTCTGGACTGGCTACCCCATGAATCCATGCGCTCTGTCTTTATGGATTGCGTGGATGTAGGGGAGCAAATCGCGGGGGAGCTGTCAGCCTTCAAGGTCCGTTTTAGAAACTCCCTCAACGTGGGGGAACGCCGGGAATTGATGCAGCTACGGGAACAGCACCGCAGCACGGTTAAAGCTCAGCTCACAGAGACGCTAGCCGCCGTGAGCAACCTGGACGGACAGCGCCAAGAATTAGAGGCAACTTGGACCGCTGTTGCGACGGATGCCGAACAACAGATCGCCAATCTCATCGGGGAAGTGGAACGCCTACGGCTGGAGCTGGCACAAGAGCAGCGACGGACCAAAGCGCCGATTCTCTGGGAACCTGCAATAGGCCCTTACCAGCAATGCGGGAATGCAATCATTACCGCATTGGCAAGGGAAGGGATAGCGCTACATCGTGGCTATATCCGCCCCCAGGGCCACAAAGCGACGATTGCCCTACACAACGTCAGCAGCACCGCCCTAGATGCCTTGAACGGGCATTCTGAAGCATTGCAAAATCTGACAACGGCTCTATCTCCGATTCAGTTTAGGCGGGGCGATACGGGGCTGATTGAATGCTCTGTTCAACTCCAGCCCAAACCCAGCACTGATACTCCCCCGCGATACTGCAAAGGGGAAGGGGAATTTATCAAGCTGGTGAAGCTGCTTAGCTCGAAACCCATGGCCTATCTCATGGGGGCTACCGGGTCGGGTAAGTCATCCCTTGCCCGCAAAATCCTGGATACCATCGCCGCCGCTCAACCGACCGTTATCCGCCTGCATGACCCACAGCACGGAAGCGCTGAGGACCGCTGGGCATTGCTCAAAGCATCCACCTCAGCGACGGGGGCGGCTGAGTCTCTGATGACCTTGGCAAAGCGGCTAGAGCAAAGCAAATTCCTAGAGCATCCCACGGTTCATCTATTCGATGAGATTGACGGCATCCTAGCCCTAGAGAGCGAGGGAGCCGCCGCCAAGAAAGCGCTACTCAAAGCCTGCAAGGAAATCCGCCATGCTGGCAATGAAACGGGCATCATTATGGGCCAAAGCAGCACCGTAGGTCGCAAAGGCTTGCAGTGGGATGACGTAGATAACTTCAGTGCCATCTATATCGGGGGAGCTGCTATCCATGCGATCCAGAAATCCCCCCGGCTCGATGCTCGAAAGTCTGAACTGAAAGCCCAATATGCAGAGGTTGAGGATTACTGCCAGGGTCGCAATGAAGCCGAAGGCATCGACCCCAAAGCACCTTACGCCTATCGCTTCTGCTTACTCTCAGTCGATGGCAGAAAGCCAGAATGGTATCTAATCCCCCCATTCGATTCGGGCTATACCCACCGCTCCAACCTGCTGGATTCTGGAGTCCAGCGGCCTGGACAAGCGTTGGAGCAGTCCAAAACCGTCCAAGCTGAAACCGTTACGCTGAGTGATTTTCCGCTGTTGGAGGAAAAACGGGAACCCATCTCAGCTATAGGGGTGCTGGAAAAGCTGGATTCTGCCCCAATCTGCCCAGACTGTCAGGCTGCCAGCAACCGCAGGAAAGGCAAGACGGGGAACCGCTGGCACTGTGATAATCAAGGGTGCGATCGTAAATCATTCACTGCAAAGCCATGACTCAATCAAGACTCAGCCCTGAGCTACAGCAGCTCATAGAACAGTGGCGGGAAGAGCATGGCCTTGAAGGGCTACTGCTACTCTCAGCCGCCGTAGAGAAGCTGAGAACCGAAGCCAAAGCCCAGCCGAAGCCATAGCAGCATCACTCAGGGGCATCCATAAACCAATGGAACCCAGCCCGTGCAAATTCGCTCAACCTTAGAAAAGCTATATTTCCGCCACCAGATTAGGATTCTGTTGAAATTCCCATGGCTCTATCGCAGCCGCTACAGCCCCTTCGGAGAGTCGCAGATCGGGCTGCTTAGCGACCATCTACAGCGGGAAGAAAAGACAGACTGAACAATATCTGGTATTCAACATGATTTGTCGCCCCATCTACCCTTCCGAGTGCTACAGCATGACGGTACTTCAGTGTGAAAATCTCATACGTCGATTAACTGCACCCAAAGGCACTCCAATGGATTATGAGCACCTTGACCTAGAGGCAGCTCAGCTCATCGCCCGTCTTGAGCAACTGCGTCAACTGGTGCCCCATACAGAAGCCTTAGCCATTTTGGATAAAAACAAAATGCAGTAAACAAAGTGCAGTAGTTTATGCTATACTTGTTTCAACAGCGAAACAGGTTAACGAAACATGAGCGCACAGCAACGAAACAAGATAGCAACATTGAGCCAGGGCGAATTGGAAGCCCTGGCAGTGCCTGAACTCAAGGCGCTTTGTCGCGGCGTTGTCACTGGCTATAGCCGCTTGAAGAAAAGCGAGATTGTAGACGCCCTGATTGAAGCTACAGCAGCAGAAAGGCAGCTAGCAGCGCTAGGGGTTCAAGCTCAAGACATTGAAGCCACCGCAACGGCTGATGCTATTCGCGAAAGTATCAGCGTCGATACCGGAGATTTCGTTCAGCGGATAGTGAAACAGCTTGAAGGTGTAGCAGTTGAGCATTGGGACGGGCAAAAGTTTGGGCCTGAGATTTTCAGCGCCATTCCAGCAATAGGGGCTCAAATCACAAGCTACTTAGACCAGCTCCCCGGCCATGATGGAAAAGCAGCAGTTACTCACAGACTGAGAATTCGCACTCACATCATGAACGGCCTACGGGATAGCGTTGAAGGAATGGAAGGCAGCATTTACCAGAATGCCTTACGGTCCTGCCTTCAACTTCTCGAAAAGCATGTAACAGTAGCTCTCGCTGAAGCCACACGGGAAAAGAAGGTCACGGGCTCACGGAACCTAGCAGAGCGACAGAAAGCCAGTGGGAGAGCGTTCGACTTTTCACCGCTCTATGAATGGGCCTCTGAAATTTTCGAGACGATTGAAGACCGCAGCCCCCGCCAGTGGAAACCTGTTGCGATCGCCCTTCTCATCGCCACGGGGAGGCGACCGGCTGAGCTGCTTTGCTCAGACACCAAACTCGAAGCAACTGGGGAATATGCCCTAAGCTTCACTGGACAACTCAAAGCCAAAGGCCAGGCCGGGGAATTCTTCGAGGCTCACCCAAGCTATGAAATTCCATCGCTATTCCCAGCCGCTCAAGTCGTGACTGCTTACCAATGGTTGCAAGCCACTGAGAATCAATCAGACGACCCCGCAAGGGCTCACCGACTGCATTCGGGCAACCTCAGTAAAGAACTCGCTAAACAGCGGATTCTATGGGGTTATGGAGAGCGTAAAGCATTGACCTGCAAAGGGCTGAGAGCCATCTATGCCAAGGTGAGCCACGCGAACCACCGGGCACAGTCAGCCAATCCTCAGCAGGAAACGGCCTATATCGCTGGAATCTTGGGCCATGGTAGAGCTGACATCATGGGGGCCGATACTTCCACACCCGCAGCCTACCAAGCAGATTTCGAGATTACGGAAGGCTGGGAAATCCTGCCCACTGGGATGATGCCAGAGCCACCAACGACAGCAGAGCTGCGGGAAATGGCTGTAGCTGTCCTGTCAAAATAAACTAGCGGAACATGTTGCGTTAGCGGCACATGTTCCGCTATACTTGTTTCATTGGAACGGAACAGGTTAGAAAATGACTGAGAAGATTGAAGCGGTGCAGGTTGATGAATTCATGGGCTTTGTGCCTGAGAGCTGCCCCCAATCGCGGTGTGACGCAGTGGCTTACTTTCTCGCTGAGCTAAGCCAGATCGCTACGCTGCATGGGGTAATCGAACGTGTAGAAAAATCACTGAGCTATTACCGTGAAAGAACTCCTAATAAGCTTGGGCAATATGGCGAAATCTACCGCAGCGCAATCTCAGCATGGGGAGAAGCTACAGGCGCTCAAGTCTGGGCCTATCCGCTAATGGATATGAGCAATGAGCCAATCAGAGCAGAACTGCTACAGCAGCTTGACTCTATGGCAAAGGTTCAAGCCACTGAAGCAAAGCCCACCACAGTTGAGATTAAGCCAGAGCTGGCAGAGATGACCTTCGAGCAGCTACAGGGTAAGCGCTCGAAGGATGTGAGCTTTGCCAAACTGGAAAAACAGTAGCTGACATCCAGGACATCAATGCAAGGCTCGAACAGTCGCAGAAATGGGCGATCAATAGCTCAGTTCTGCGGAAGGTAGGAGGAACGCGACCTACTCTAGTCTCCCAGTTCTTGGACGGGAATAAATCAGTCACGGAATACAATAACAGCAACGGCCTAGGCTTTCACCAGAATAAAGGCCGCGATATGTCAGAACTGGCTGAACTGCTGGAAAAGCCCGTGGCAGCGTAGCACCAAAAGCTAAGCGTAAGGCTAAGACCAAGCACAAAGCTCAAACAGCTACGCTGCCCACAAGGGAACCTTGAACCAAGCTCAATTGAGTAAAAACTAGGAACTACATCATCAAGCGTTATTAAAAGGGCAAAACGGAGGGGCATAGACCCGAATGAATTTCTGCTACAGCTTGCATCTGAATCCGGTGAGAAATGGGAATGTATTAGTCATGATGGTCATTCTTACGAGTTTACTTTAGTACCTTGAACGGGCACTCAACAGCCGCCGCCCCATCATCGACACCCACCGACACGCGCCAAG
>JAAUQQ010000131.1 GCA_012032745.1 Synechococcales cyanobacterium RM1_1_8 | reverse complement strand
TAGTCACGTCCATAATGATGCTGGTTCTGAATAGCGTCTAGGTCACAACTGCCTGTTTCTGCGCAGCGATAGCCCGACAGCAGGGCTTTGTTGACTTCCACAACATGATGGGAAAACTTTTGGTCCGAAGGCTTGGCGTTCGGTAGGCGGTCAGCTTGGTCCTGATGCACAATAATTGAACCAGGGGGAACGTATTTCCCCGGCAAGATTTCCACATCTTGAATGAGCGCATGCATCATCACAATGCAACCGTGGCCCACCTTGGCATTAAACACAGTGGAGCGAAAACCAATGAAGCAGTTGTCTCCCACATAGGCCGGGCCATGAATCAAAGCCATGTGGGTAATGCAGGTGCTGCGACCAATCCAGACCGAGTAGCATTGGTGATCATCTCCTGTGACGCGCCCTTCTTCGAGACCGTGGATCACCACACCATCTTGGATATTGGTGCGATTGCCAATGTAAAACGGCGTGCCTTCATCGGCTCGAATCGAGCAGTGGGGCGAAACGAGAACCCCCTCACCGATGCGAATATCGCCGATCAGGCTCGATGCCGGGTGAATGTAAACGGAAGGGTGAGCTTGGGGGCGATCGGCGCTCTGGTCCCAGGGTGTTGGCGGGGCAGGTTGGTGGCGCAGTGGCATAGAGATTAGGGGGTAAAAGACTGAGGTTAAAGCTGTGTGGGATTCGGCGCATCGCCATACACCTGATGCGGATCAAAGGTTTTCTCTTGCTCAGTAAACCGCAGTTCCAGGGACGGTTTGATGGCGTCTGCTAAGGGGATTTCTCGATAGAAACAGGAGCGATAGCCCACATGGCAACTTGCACCAGTGCCAGCCACATCCACCTTCATCCAAAGACAATCTTGATCATCATCAATCATCAATTGACGGACCATCTGAACCAGGCCACTAGTCGCGCCCTTATGCCAAAGCACTCGACGGCTGCGGCTGTAGTAGTGGGCTTCCCTGCTGGCGATCGTGAGTTCTAGAGCCTCGGCATTCATATACCCATGCATGAGCACTTCACCGCTCGTGGCATCTGTGGTGACGACGGGGATTAATCCTTGAGCATCGAACTTTGGAGCAAAGTCGGTGCTTTCTTCGACTTGGTAGATAGAATACCGATGAACAAAATGCTGCTGCATTGCTGATACGAAAATATGGTTTTCTGGTCTTTTTTCTATGTGCAGTTTCTGAGTCAAAACTGATTCATCTGTTGCTTGATTTAAGAGCATTGTGGGAGCCTGTTTTGCTCGCTAATGAGCGTCGTTCTTGGCTGCACATACAGGTGAAATAAATGCCTCTGATTCTGGTCTAGAAATCCTTCCCGCCGCAGTTGTTTCAATAATCGAGTTGTTGTCACACGGGTACTGCCAATGAAGTCCGCGATTATTTGGTGTGTGAGGCGAAGGTTGATCAGAATTCCTGTTTCAGTTGCTTCACCAAATCGTGAACCTAACCATACGAATAAGCGTTTAATCCGCTCTATGACTATGCCGTGGCGTAGGGTTAGGAGAATTTGAGTCTGTTTAAGTTGCTTAAGGGACTGATCTGCCCATAGCTCCGGCGTAAGCTTGCTGATTGTAATGACCGTAACCGGGGTGATACTCTCCACTTCAAGCGCATCCTGAGGAGCAAAAGGAAATCCTAGCAAATCACCTTTACTCCAAATACCGAGAGGGATCAGCGTGCCGTCTTCACTGAGAGCATGGATAAGGATAAAGCCCTGGGTTATTTGCCAAAATCCATGTCGAGGGAGTTGCAATCGTTCCCTACACCGAAAAATTATGGTTTGAGGATCTCGATTTAGAAGTATCTCTTTTGAGTAATCGCCACTCATGGATCCAATTTGAATCAGTGATTTTTCCCTATGGAGCAACTCATGTTGTCTCTGCTGCTGCCAAGGAAAATCTAACTTTAATGAATCATCCATTTTATTTTTCTAGGAATCGTTTAGATCCTCACGCTTCTGAAAACTTTGGGCTAAATCGGCTGGCTCAATTTCGGCTACGGCTTTATGGATTTTGAATTGTCTGGAGGGCTCTGTCATGACTGTGATTGCCGTTTCGATGGGAGGGCAATGGGATTCATGACATTGCAATTGGCTAATTGAGATCACGACTTCTTTCTCGATATGGAGGAGTTCAGAGAGCCAACTTTTCAGTTGTTCTACTTGAGCTGGATCGGCTTTGGGAGGCTGAGATGAAAAGGGATTCATGATTGGTATTGGCTGTAGATGGGTTGGACTAGGTTTGCTCAAAGATTGACGACGTTGAGTTCAAGTACCTGAAACCTAAAATACTGAGAATGAAAATCTCTAAATGAGGGATCTGTGGGCGATCGCATCCTGCATTTTCTTGATTAGAGCTTGAAGGGTCAAACTACCTAGTTCTCCTTCTGCGCGAGTGCGAACACTTAGCATTTCGCTTTCTAGCTCCCGATTACCGATTACCGCAATCACCGGAATTTTTTCCAGTTCTGCGGTGCGAATCGTTTTGCCGAGGCGATCGCCACTCTGATCCACCTCTGCCCGAAATCCCTGTTGTTTTAACTGTTGAGCCAATTGTTCTGCATAATCCCGCTGCTTGTCGCTCACTGGCAATAAGCGGACTTGAACCGGGGCCAACCACAGCGGGAAAAGACCCGCATAATTCTCGATTAAAATGCCAAAGAACCGCTCAAGGGAACCAAAGATGGCTCGGTGGATCATAATAGGCCGCTGCCGAGATCCATCGGCTGCCACATACTCCATGCCAAACCGTTCCGGCAAGTTGAAATCGACTTGAATGGTTGAACATTGCCACAAACGACCAATGGCATCTCGAATTTTGATGTCAATCTTGGGACCATAGAACGCCCCGCCGCCCTCGTCTGTGAGGTAGGGCCACCCCTTGGTTTCTAAGGCTTCTATCAAGGCGGCGGTGGCCAGTTGCCAAATCTCATTCCCACCGACGGATTTTTCCGGTCGAGTCGAAAGGTTGACTTCATAGTCCTGGAAGCCAAAATCCGAGAGGATCGTTTCCGTCAGGTTGAGAACGCCTAAAATTTCAGCGGCAACCTGGTCGGGCAAACAGAAAATGTGAGCATCGTCCTGGGTAAAGCCCCGCACTCGCATTAACCCATGGAGCGTTCCTGATCGCTCATAGCGATACACAGTCCCCAGCTCCGCCCAGCGCAGGGGAAATTCCCGATAGGAATGGAGGTCATGCTGATAGGTCAACACATGAAACGGGCAATTCATGGGCTTGAGCTGATAGGCTTGCTCCTCCACATCAATGGCATCGAACATACCATCTCGGTAGAAATCAAAATGACCTGAAGTTTTCCAAAGCTCTAGGTTGGCCAGATGGGGCGTGAATAATAGCTCATAGCCTGCCGCTGTGTGGGCCTGACGCCAGTAATCCTCAATGACCCGGCGAATTCTTGCCCCCTTAGGATGCCAAAACACCAAGCCGCCCCCTGCTTGCTCTTCAATGCTGAAGAGCTTCAGTTCTTGGCCTAACTTGCGATGATCCCGACGCTTGGCCTCCTCCTTTTGTTGGAGATATGCCTGAAGCTGTTCTGGGGTTTCCCAAGCAGTGCCGTAAATACGTTGTAGCTGAGCCTTCGTTTCATCACCTCGCCAATAGGCTCCAGCCACACTTTCCAATGCAACAGCCTGGGGGTTGATCTGCCCCGTGCGGGCCAAATGGGGGCCAGCACAGAGATCCCACCAGCAGAGTTGAGGAGGAATGGCAACGGGGTGAGTGAGAGAAGGCTCAACTTCAGGATGATTGGTCCAGCCACTATCAGGGCAACCGATGAAGTAGCGGGTGATGGCCGCATCTTCTGGAATACTTGCCAAAATTTCGAGTTTATAGGGTTCGTTCAGTTGCTCAATTTCAGCTTTGATGGCTGCACGATCAACGGTTTCTTGAATGATGGGCAGATCCGCTTGGATGATTTGCCGCATTTCAGCTTCAATACGCTCTAAATCCCCTGGCGTGAACGGGGTTGGGCAATCAAAATCATAGAAAAATCCAGTCTCTGTCCAGGGGCCGAGGGTCACCTTCGCATTCGGGAAAAGTCGCTGCACAGCCATGGCAAGGATATGGGCGCAGGTGTGGCGAATCCGTTGGAGATGATTTGCAGTATCGAGGAGTGACAGGGGCTGAGAAGGGGCAGAGTTAGGCATCAGAACATAGAGGCTGCGTAAATTGATGAGATGGAGACGCATTCCTCTGAATTGTAGCAGAAATGATAATGATTATCATTCTTAAATTTTTGATTTCCACCTCGCTATTTCGCCCCAAACCCTTTTCCTGGACGACTCACCCGCCAAACCATCCATTCTCCCGCCTGTCCTGCCGCAGCCAGAAACTGCCCCGAGGGATGCCAAGCCAGCCCAGAAAAGCCCTGGGCCGTCGCCTCAATTCTCTGGGTGAGGATGCGGCCCTTGCGCCAGAGCCCCAGGCAGCCATCAGCGGCGGCGGAGGCCAGAAGGAGGCTCTTGGGCTGGAAGGCGATCGCCTCCACCCGCCCTTGGTGCAACGCCAACACCCGAGGCTCCCAGCCGTCTTCATCATTCTGGGATTGTTTCTTCCAAATCACCACATCCACCCCACTGGCGCAGGCCAACAGCGGGGCACTACCCACCAACGGAACTGACCAAGCTAACTGCCGCACCTTGCCCGAAAACCCTTGCATCCGCCAAGGATCCCCATTGACACCGGGTTGCCACATCAACAATGTGCGGTCCAAATTGCCCGAGGCGAGGTACTGCCCCTGGGGTGAAACCGCCAAGGCCACGCCAGCAGAACCCATCTCCAAGACCTGCGGATCAGCATCCCAATCCAACCCATCCCACAGCCGAATCTCCCCCTGACCCGCTACAGCTAGCCACTTCCCCGAGGGATGCCAGACCAGCCCCAACACCGACGACCCTTCACAGGGGAGCGTTGCCACCCCCTGCCCCGCAGACGCATCCCAAACTTGAACACAACGGCCCAGGCTGAAGGCCAGAAGAGGTAGAGTGGGATGCCAAACAAGCTGATCAATCCAAGTTTTTGCCCAAGCTTCAGTCTGGTTCAGGCAACCAGCCTGGGTTGGAGAAGACTCCCCAAAGTCCCAGCAGTAGACTTTTCCGGCCTGACCCGCCGCCGCTAGCCAGCGCCCTTGGGCCGAAAACTGGAGCACATCAATGGACTGTCCCTGGGCTGCTAGCAGGGTCTGGTTATTTCCCAGGGGATCGACGAACAGCACCTCCCCCGCTGCGGAGGCGATCGCTAACTGATCCCCCTGGGGAGACCAAGCCAGCGCCGTTCCGTAATCCTGCAACTGCCCCTGGGAAACCGGGCGCAACAGGTCACGAAATTCGCTCTTTACGCTAGGCACGTCCGAAAATCCTGCTTGAGCTGCTCTGCATCCAGATCTCGACCAATGAAAACCAGTTCATTTTTTCGGGCTTCATCGGGCTTCCAAGGGCGATCGGGTTTTCCATCAAACAACATATGAACCCCCTGAAACACAAAGCGCTCATCTTCCCCCGCAATATTCAAAATGCCCTTCATCCGAAAAATGTTCGTCCCCTGATTTTGTAACAAATCACTCAGCCAGGCATTGAGCTTCTGACCGTCTAGGGGAGCTGCTTCGACAATCGCCACTGACCCGACTGAATCATCATGTTCGTGGTCGTGCTCCTCCTCCAAAAAACCCGGTTCAATTTCCAACGCTCGGTTGAGATCAAATGCCTTCACCCCCAGAATTGTCTCCATATCCACAGCAGCATCCTGGGTTCGATAGATCTTGGCCATGGCATTCATCGAACGGATGCGTTGCTCCAGGGCGATTAAGTCTGCCTCTTCCACGAGATCCGTTTTATTCAACAAAATCACATCCGCAAAGGCCAATTGCTCCTGGGCTTCATCCGCTTCCCAATGTTGGTGAATATGCTTGGCATCGACCACCGTGACCACAGCGTCGAGGGAGAGCTGATCTCGCATATCTTCATCGACAAAGAAGCTCTGAATCACAGGGGCTGGATCCGCCAGGCCCGTGGTTTCAATCACGAGGTGATCAAACTTATCCCGCCGCTTCATTAAATTACCGACAATGCGAATCAAATCCCCACGAACCGTACAGCAAATACAGCCGTTGTTCATTTCAAAGATTTCTTCATCGGCATCAATGACGAGCTGATTATCGATGCCAACTTCACCGAACTCATTGACGATAACCGCGACTTTCTGACCATGCTCATGGGTGAGGATGCGGTTGAGCAGCGTCGTCTTGCCTGCTCCCAGATAGCCAGTCAAGACCGTGACCGGTACAACGGCATTTAACCCTGAAGAAGTCATAGCATTCTTTGAGAATGATTATCATTCTAGATGATAAAGGGTTACCATTCGCCTGGGGGAACCGCGTCAATAATTCGTGATGTTCACCGCCCCAAGCTAGCGCCACGGCCAAATCCACGGCCAGCGCCATAGGCAATGACCTGCTGCCGTAGCTGGTCGCTCCCTGGCTCATACAACACATAGCTGGCTCTGCCCGGCTCCCGCCCCACATTGCCCACCCCAATCACCTTTTGAACCCCAGGCCGCTCCCAGGTGGACTGGCTGCTCCCCGCCAGGGTCGTGACCTGGCTGGTACTCTGGGCCGCTGCAATTTCGTAGACAAAGGACTGGCCCGATCGCCCACAGAACAAGCGATTGGCCTGCAAGCGCTGGAGCCGATCCATCAGCCGCAGGGGCGAGGTCTCCGGCGTCAGGGCTTCGCTCACCCCGGCGGGGCTGCCATGGATCAGCAAACAGTCCAGCTCCATAAAGCCAAACTCCAACTGGGACAGCCAGCCCGTCAGCTCCCGAGGCACGCTATCCCACAGCTGCTTGACCATTGCCATGCCATAGCGCTCGATCAGCTCCGTCGGCTCGCCGCTGCGGCCCAGGGCATAGAGCGTCAGCGCCTGCTCTTCCCACCAGCCGAGGCAAACGGCGGGCCGGGGCTCTCCGGGCCGGGGCTGCTGAACGCGCTCAACCAGTTTGAGATTATCTGCCGTGGGTCCGATCACATCACCGAGGATAAACAATGTTTCGATCGTCTCGGGTCGCTGCTGTAAGTCCGCCAAGACTGCTTCGTAGGCTGCCAAATTGCCTTCAATGCCGCTTAAAATTGCCCAGGTCATCGTTGTACTGCCTACGCTTTACTGCCTGATACTGAGAAATTCCCTAGTCGTCTGGGGCGTAAGTTTTGCCCCCCCTCACCCCAACCCCTCTACCCTTGTTGTAGGAGGGGGCTCCGACCTGTCTCCCCCTCTCCCGGCTGTTTATGTTTTTTGGGGGGAGAAGGGGCTGGGGGATGAGGGGGGCTGAAGCTAGTCCAGAAACTTACGCCCTGCTGTACTATAGCAGCGACAAGCACAAGAGAAATTTAGAAGGCCCACCGGTCCCATTATTCAACATACTGAAAATCCAAGAGCTGCATATTTGTCAACAGCCCCGCATCCTGGATCGGCAGCACAACGGCATCCACATCAGAATTATTGTGGTGGGAATGCCAGTAACCCGGCGGAGTCACAAACATCGCTCCTGGCACCCACAACGCTTTGACGGGATCAACAATCTGCCCCTGGTCATCCAGTTCCCGACCAATCAGCGTGTAGGTATCCGCGCCAGCCGCCACACAGTAGTCCAGCGCCACGGAGTTATGGCGGTGGGGCTTTTGGGTCACCCCCGCTGGCAGAGAATTGTAAAGCGACCAGAGCGTATGGGTCAGCGTCCTGGTCTGGGGAAAGTTTGGGTTTGACAGCAAAATCCCGCTGCGGTTGGCTTGGCCATGCTCCTCGCGCGCCTTTTGCAGCGCTGCATCCAGCTTCTCCCGACTGTAAAGAACGGGGCTAAAACGATGCTTTTGGGGCATCACACCCAAATATTGCAGCAGTGGAGCATCGCAGACCCAGTACAGCGCCGCATCCTCACTGGCCAAATGACGCAGTTGCTCCACCCCCGGATAGGTCAGCAGATCCCCCGCCTGCCAAGGGATCGTCCCAAATTCATGGCTGTGGGTTTCGCCCCGACCCCGGATCACATAGAACATGTGGGACGTGGCAGGAGTTGCAAGATCAACCTGTTTGCTGGCATTAATCCGCACAAAGCTGGCCAGCAAATTGGGCGTTGTGCAGGGGTAGGGGGTCTGGAGGGCTGCGGCCAAATCCAGGGGAATGACTCGACTTTCCCCTGCTTCATAGAGGGATTGGGGGAAGACATCGACCCCGATCCCAGGCATGACAGGATTCACCGCCGACATGTAATCCTGAAACTCTGCTTGGGCTTCCCAGTTCCGAGGGGCAGTAGTTGCAGCAGTGAGCACCATAGTCTTGACCTCAGCGAGAGCTTACATGTCTATGATAGCTCTTTTCTTAATAGCTTTTTGTCTATGGTTTGACAGTTTTATTTTGGGACAGCGATTCGGGCTCCAAAGGGATCAGGGTTGCCAAACGCGCAGCTCCTGGCCCTGGGTGACCAAAAAACGGTTGTCAGGACTGAAGTTTGCCTGCTGCACGTCATCCAAAGACACCAGATGAATTCCCGTCATGGCATCCCGTAAGTCTAGGGCGAAGCCAGAGCCGGGAACGGTCGTGCCTGGCAGGGGAACAGCGGTGATGGGAACAGCGAAGGTTTTACCATCGGGGCTGGGAATAATCGGCTGCTGAGTCGCTCTAGAATCCCTGGGATCAACTTGGGGATTGGGGCGGTTGCCAGAGTCAACGGAGATTGTGAGACGATTCTCGTAGGTTTGCAAGTTCCAAAACAGAACCGACTGGCTTGCATCTCGGCTGAGCAGCGTTTGACCATCGGGGCTAAAGGCGATCGCTTCAATCGGTCGCTGATGCTGACGCAACGTAATCATCCTTGCGCCACCACCGGTATTCCAGAGCTTGATGCTGTTGTCCAGATCCAGCGTCGCCAAACTTTTACCGTTGGGGCTGAAGGCCATGGCCTGGGACAGGTTTGTGCCTAATGTGTCAGCAACCAGGGGCGATCGCGCCAAGGCCACTTTCAGTAGTCTGCCATTGGGCAAATCCCAAAGCTGGATGCTGCGGTCAGTAGCGATCGCCAACCTTGTACTGGCGGGGCTAATCAGCAAGCCTTGCACAGCGCTGGCCTGGGTTTCGCCTGCCCCCAAACTCAGGGTTTTGAGCAGTTTGCCACTGTTGAGATCCCAGAGCTTGACCGTGCGATCGCCGCTGCCGGTCACCAGCCATTTACCGTTGGGGCTGATGGCCAGGGCTCTGGGGCTGTCGCTGTGGGCTTTCCAGGTTCGCAGGGAGTTGCCAGTGGTTGTATCCCAAACTTGGACTTGGCCATTGGCCAGGATGGCGGCGATGCGTTTGCTGTCGGGGCTAAAGGCGATCGCCTGGGCGGAGGCACTGCCCGGTTTGAGCAGGGTGATCAACCGGGTGCCGCGATCGAGGTTCCAGAGGGCGAGGGTGCTGGTGGATTTTTGAGTGGAAGGCTGGGCCGAGGTTTGGGCGCGGCTGGCCACGGCAAGCAGTTTGCTGTTGGGGCTGATGGCCGTGGCGGTCGGGCGGATGTTTCTGCTGGTGCTGGGGTAGAGGGCGGCGAGGTTGAGGCGGTAGCGGAGTTTGGGCGATCGCCAACTTGCTGCTGCGGGGGCTGGGGTTCCAGGGCTAGCTGCACTTGCTGGTACAAGTCTGGAATATAGCCATAGAAGCGACCGTTGCGAAGCTGCATCGCATCGGTCGTACAACTGCCACAGCCTTCTACGACGCCAGCGAGGAGCGCTTGAACCTCCGCATCAGAAACACCGGCCCAGGGCAGATGGCCCAGGGGCGCTTGCAGTGAATAATTTAGCTCGGATTCGTTGAGCCAGTCACTGCTGATGAAGTCCTGCTCCGCACGGGGTTTAAGCAGTTTCCAGCCGAGGCGATCGCGCAGGGCATTGACCGCTGCTTCGTTGTTGTTGGGATGCTTGGCCAGGGCCTCGCGCCAGAGCTTGGCCTGGACGCTGAGGCCAAACCGACCGCTGCTGGCCTGGATCCAAGCTTGATCAATGCTGCGAATTAAATCAAGGGAAGATGTTGCAGCATTAGGACTGTAGGGATCAAGTTCTTTTGTCAGCAGCAAGCGAGTTTCTTGGTCGGCAGCGGCCCAGTTCTTGGTATTAAGGTGCTGTTGAAGGGTGGAAATTGGAGAATTTTCAGGGCTGCTATTGGGAAGAGACGGGTCAGTATTGTGCCGTTCTAGCAGATCAAAAAACCTGGGCTTATTCAACTCTTTTGCTAAATCTAAAGCCGTTTTTCCCTGATCATCCCTAATATCAGTTCTTGCATTTTGACTTAAGAACAGTGTCACTAACTCAACCCCCCAAAAACTCCCTTCTTCTAGCACAGCTTGGTGAAGTGGAGTTCGACCCAGATTGTCCTGAATATTTAAATCAGCATTGGCCTTGACAAGCTGTTGGGCCACATCAATATTGACATCGAACAAGGGTGTGCGGCCCTGGGCATCTTTGGTATTCACCTGCGCCCCTTTGGCCAGCAAGATTTGGGTCAGCTCTGCGTTAAAGCGGTGAACATGGAGCGGAGTCTGGCCAGCTTCATTGCGCAGATTGACATCCACACCTCGATTCAGCATCAATTGCAGAACTGCTGCACTGATGTCAGGGCTATGAATGGCAGTCCCGATGGCATTTTGCAGCATCGGATCGGCTCCAGCTTCCAACAAGCGGCGGCTGGCCTCAAAATGGGGAGCGGCATAGTGAAGTGGGGTCCAATTTTGATCACTGCGGGCGTTGATATTGGCCCGATTAAGAATCAGCAGCTCAACAATCTCTGCGTTACCAGAGTTGGCAGCCAGATGTAGGGGCGTAATTTTTTCTTGGCTACGGGCATTCACATCAGCGCCTTGGGCTAGCAATAACTGCATCACTGCAACACTTTTGCGATTAAAAACATTGTGCAGTGGAGTCAGGCCAGATTCATTTTTGGCATTAACCTTGGCCCCTTTGGCAAGCAGCGATCGCCCATTCCGCTCCGATGTTTCTAAATAATGCAAGGGAGTATCGCCTTGAAGATCGGCCCGATTCACATCCGCTCCTAGATCGATGAGTTGCTGGGCCAAGTTCTCATCCAAATTTAGCAATAAATTAAGCGGCAGCACCGTGGTCTCAACAAAATTGCAAATCTGATTGAGATCGCCACCTTGGTCAATGGCTTGGGCTATCACCGTCAAATCAGGGCACTGCCCGGATCATTTTCATAGCGACTGCCAAAGCGACTCACTTCCTGGACCAGGGCCTGGCAAAGCGGAGAGACAGGCTCGGGCACGGCAGGCTGGGCCAGCAGAGGGGTGCTAGCAAAAAGGGTAGTGAGACAACTGAGGAGGAGGTGCTGGAGTTTTGAGGAGGCGATCGCGCCCAAATTCCGACGATGCTCGGTAGCAGTAGATCGGACAGTATCTGTTCTGACAGTTAATAGATGCAATGGAAGGGACATAAAATTCAACCGATAACGTTCGAGTCAACAATGAAAAGATCAATTAGCTTGAGCAGTAGCTATACAGAAAGCAACAAAGTACAGGAAGTCAGCATGAATCAACAAATTAAGAAGTATGAGTCAATCCTTTCAAATCAGGATTTTCTACAATTTTGATCCAATTTCGAGCAAAACAACAACCCCAAGTAGGAGTAAGAATTTAACAAAACATCAATCCACTCGGATCATCCCTGCCCCCTTGTAGAGGGACAGTATAGGTGCAGGGGTCGGCATCCCCGATCTTCAGGGCGATTAAGGCGCATCATCAGATGCTACGCTGGGCATGGAAGACAAAATTCTACAATTTAATCTAATGTTTTCACTCCTTTAATTAGGCTAGACGTAACAGAAGAAGCAGGCTTGCCAACCTCATAAAGCTCAATTACCTCCTCGAAGAACCTCTGGGTGACTTATCCTTCCAGGATCGTACTAGTACAGTAGGGCGGAAGTTCTTAGCCCAGTTTGAGCCACCCTCATCCCCCAGCCCCTTACTCCCCGCTGTTGGTTTTTGGGGGGAGAAGGGGAGCCGGATCGGAGCCCCTCTCCCTTTGTGTGGGAGAGGGGTTGGGGAGAGGGGGGCAAAACTTACGCTCCAGACTACTAGAGTATTATGAGT
>JAAUQQ010000130.1 GCA_012032745.1 Synechococcales cyanobacterium RM1_1_8 | reverse complement strand
GCGAGGGCTGGATCCCCTTGCAGCATCCGCTCCAGGATCACCGCCAAGCCAATACTAACGCCGGTATACCTGGCCCAGCGCCAGCGCTGGGTTTTGGGATCATAGAGCCGCTCAGGATCCCCACAGCCGGTCAGCATCGTCAGGGCGGTGACGGCCAGGCCATAGAGATCGCCGGAGGGATAGAAGTCGCCTTGATGATATTCGGGGGGCTGGAAGCGAGCATCAAGAGCCTGCATCGCCTGGTTTGCTCCAGGGCGGGACACCAGAGCGGCGATTTCTTTAATGTCGCCGAACTGAATCAGCACAGGCTTGCCGTTTTCGCGGCTCTGGAGCAGGGTGCTGGGTTTGATGTTGCGGTGCAACATCGGCGGCTTTTGTTGGTGCAGGTAGTCCAGGGCAGGTAGGGCATCTTGGAGAAACTGGACGACTTCGGTCTCGGTGAAAGGCTTGCTTTTAATCAAATCCACATATTTGAGTCCTTCAATCCATTCCTGCACCACCACCCAGCGGGTGAGGCCCCCCGCCTGGCATTCAAACACCTCGCGGAATTCTGGGATCTGGGGATGGTCGAGCTGCTGGAGCACCTGAATGGATTCCTGGACCTGTTCGCGGGCCAGGGCCAGCTCCTGGGAATGGCGAATGCGGGGGGCAAATTCCGTCAGCACGCACCAGCCGCCGTACCACCAGTCTTCAGCGAGGTAGGTGCGATCGCAGTGGCTGCCGCCGAGCTGGCAGAGAATTTCATAGCGTCGATTGACCGCTGAGCCCGCAGGCAGTGCCGGTGGAGCCGGAGGCTGCCGTCGCCAGAGGCGGCTGAGCCGGTGGAGCAAAGCTGACATTGAATTGCAGAAAGGGCAAAGGAATGAGGTCTAGGGAGCGAGGTTTAGAGGAGCTTTTGGGGATGGTAGCACCCCGGCGATCGATTGGCCGATTTCAGGGAATTTCCCCCAAACCCCGCAGGGGCAGGCTTAGCAAACACAGGTTTAGCAAACACAGGTTTAGCAGACACAGGTTTGGCAGACACATCCATAACTTCGATCCCAAAATCCAGGCAAAACTGCTGCCCGCTAGGATAGAGCGCGGGACAGGCAGCCCCTCAAACGCCCCAGAAGCTAAACTGTTAACCACATCATCTTTTCCGATCCCCAAGCCGATCCCGCCCTATGCCTGTAGCCGCCGCCCCCAGCAAAACCGAATACGAAGCCGTCATTGGCCTAGAGACCCACTGCCAGCTCAACACCAACAGCAAAATCTTCTCCCCTAGCTCCACCGTCTTCGGGGCCGAGCCCAACACCCACATCGACCCGATCTGTATGGGAATGCCGGGAACACTGCCGGTGCTCAACGAAAAGGTGCTGGAATCTTCGGTCAAAATGGGCCTTGCCCTAAATTGTCGAATCGCGCCCTACAGCAAGTTCGATCGCAAGCAATATTTTTACCCCGACCTGCCCAAAAACTACCAAATCTCCCAATTCGACCTGCCCATCGCTGAACATGGCTGGGTCGAGATCGAGCTAACCGACAGCAAAGGCAAGCCCCTCCTGGATGAAAATGGCAAGGCCCGGACCAAGCGCATCGGCGTCACCCGTCTGCATATGGAAGAGGATGCGGGCAAGCTGGTCCATGGCGGCGGCGACAGCCTAGCAGGTTCGACCCACTCCCTCGTGGACTACAACCGGGCGGGCATCGCCCTGATGGAAATCGTCTCCGAGCCGGACCTGCGCAGCGGGCGCGAAGCCTCGGAATATGCCCAGGAAATTCGCCGCATTGTCCGCTACCTGGGCGTGGGCGATGGCAACATGCAGGAGGGCTCCCTGCGCTGCGATGTCAATATTTCGATTCGACCCAAGGGTCAGGAAAAATTCGGCACCAAGATCGAAATCAAGAACATGAACTCGTTTAGCGCCATTAATAAGGCGATCGACTACGAGATCCAGCGCCAAACCGAAGCCCTGGAAAGCGGCGATCCCCTCTACCAAGAGACCCGCCTCTGGGACGAAGCCACCCAGCGCACGGTGAGTATGCGCAAAAAGGAAGGCTCCAGCGACTACCGCTACTTCCCCGAGCCCGACCTTGGCCCCATCGAAGTCTCCACCGAGCAGCGCGATGCCTGGAAGGCTGAGCTGCCGGAGCTACCCGCCAGCAAGCGCCACCGCTATGAATCCGAGCTGGGCCTCTCCGCCTACGATGCGCGGGTGCTCACGGACGACAAAGACGCTGCGGACTATTTTGAAGCGACGTTGGCCGGGGGAGCCCCGGCGAAGCAAGCCGCCAACTGGGTCATGGGAGACATTGCGGGCTACCTCAACAGCAATGTGGGCTTGTCCATCAATGATTTGCCGCTGAAGCCAGAGATGCTGTCGGAGCTGATTCTGTTGATTGAAGATGGCACCATCAGCGGCAAGATCGCCAAGGAGATTCTGCCGGAGCTATTGGAAAAAGGTGGTTCTGCGAAGAAAATCGTTGAAGCCCAGGGCCTGACCCAAATCTCTGATCCCGCCAAGATTGAAGCCATGATTGATGAGGTGATGGCGGCGAATCCTGACAAAGTCGAGCAGTTCCGGGCGGGCAAGACCAAGCTCAAGGGCTTCTTTGTCGGCCAACTGATGAAACAGAGCGGCGGACGCATCGACCCCAAACTGACGGATCGGCTGATCAGCCAAAAGCTAGCGGGCTGAGATCCGCTGGTTTTGTAGGAAAAGCTGGCTGCCTTCGATACTTTAGTTGGTGTATTTTCACGGAACTTGGAGAAAATATGCCGATAGGGGGTGACACCCCCCACCTTTGTGAGGTAGAAATAGAACTGTAGATGCACCCTGATGATCGGGGGGAGCCACGGTGTGGCTCTCCTTTTTTTTGCGTTTTTGGCCCTGGGGAATGCCGGGGCAATGTTGAGAGAATTTTGCGGCGGTTCGGCGACAGGCCAGAAAACAACTCCGGGGCCGAGTGCTGGGCCCAGCGAAGGAAATAAAGGCGGTTTCAAGGCTGTACAAGGATTGGATATCGCCAAAAACAAAGAATTTTGGCCCGATTAGAGTGGGGGCGTGGAAGTTAGACCGTTCCCAGCCCTGGACCAGCGGCCCTGCTGCTCATCGATCTGCTGTGAATCGTCCAGCCAGACTTCTCCCTGGTCGGGTGTGCAATCTGCTTTGTCATTTCGCAACCCGACTGCATATGAAACCTTCCTCCTTGCTCCCAGCTGTGCTGGCGAGTGCCATTTCGATTTGCTTGGCAACGGTGCCCAGCCAGGCCGCCGCCGTCCTGGGCGATCGCCATCCAGGCGGGGCGTTGATGACCCTGGGTCTGGCCCCCTCTGAATCCGAGATAGATGGCGTTGATTTGAGATCAGCGGGGCAAGTCTCTAGGCACTTCCAAGCTTCTAGCCTGGGCTCTAGCCTGGCGACCCTCGTCTCCTGGGAAAGCCGAATGCCAGCGGTGGTGGATAAACGGCACCGCTATAGAATCACCCTGGCTTGCTTGGCGATCGCCACCTACCTCAGCGTCTCCTTTCGCTACAAGCCTAACCCCCAGGCATCAAAATCCAGCGGCCTCAGCCAAAAGGCCAAAACCGAACAGCCAAAACCCAGCCGCCAGACCCCAACCGCCAAATCCCAGCCCAAGCAGTTCTCAAACATCCTCTAAAGCCTAACCTTAGGAAAACCAGGCCCATCCCTGTCCCCATCAGCCGCCATAATAGACACAGCCCTGGGGAAGTCCCTGTTCAGGGCTGTAGCGGCCTGTTCGCGGATGGCACTGCCTGCGCCCGTGGCATCAGGTCCATGCCCAGGGAATTGAGAATTGTAAAGAGAAACCATGGAACGACAGAGCGAAAAGCTGGTCATGATGGCCGAGGATGAACTGACCCAATACAGCACCGATGCCCGCAAAATCGAGAAACTGCGCCGCAAGATCGGCATTTCGATTCCGCCCGCAAAGCAACAGGCCATTCGCAAAGAGATTCTCGCAGAAATGCCGACGGATCCGATTCGTAAGGCGATCGAAAACAATCGCCAGACCTTTGCCCTGCCCTTCTGGGGAATCGCAGGTTTAGGTCTGTTGTTTGGCATCTCCTTTCATCAGTATCAAGATTTCATTGCCACGATCGCCGGAGGAGCCATGGCCATCTACCTGCAAAAGCTAGGTTGGCGCTTACAGGCCCAGCGCCTCGTAATTCGCACCATTGATGACATTGAGAACCGGATGAAAAATCCTGATGCAGAGTAAGGGACTGCTATGGTTCTGAGATTGAGTTAAGTGGGTGATGGGTCATAGGTCATGGACGTTCCCATCACCCATCACCCATCACCCATCACCTCACTCAATCCCCCAATCTTTCCTTTGCTCCTTCTTGCCCATGCACAGTCCTACGGCGATTCTGCTTTTGTCTTGTCCTGATCAGCTTGGCTTGGTAGCAAAGCTCGCCAATTTTGTCTTTGCCAATGGTGGCAACATTATCCATGCGGACCACCATCGCGATTTTGAAGCTGAATTATTTTTAAGTCGAATTGAGTGGGAGCTAGCGGACTTTAACCTGCGGCGGGATATCATTGGCCCAGCCTTTGAAGGGATTGCAAAGCCGCTGAATGCCGACTGGCAGGTGCATTTTTCCGACGATCGCCCGCGCCTCGCCATCTGGGTCACTAAGCAAGATCATTGCCTGTTGGATTTGCTCTGGCGGCAGCAGGCGGGGGAGTTGAATGTGGAGATTCCGCTAATTCTGAGCAATCACGAGACCCTGCGCCCGGTGGCGGAGCAGTTTGGCATCGCCTTTGAACATGTACCAATGGCGAAGGAAACGAAGCAGGCCCAGGAAGCGAAGCAGCTAGAGTTGCTGGCGCAATATCAGATTGATTTGGTCGTGTTGGCGAAGTACATGCAGGTTTTGAGCGATCGCTTCCTCGCCCAGTTCCCCAACGTGATCAACATCCACCATTCGTTCCTGCCAGCCTTTGCGGGGGCAAAGCCCTACCACCGCGCCTATGCACGCGGGGTCAAGCTAATTGGCGCAACGGCTCATTTCGCGACGCCGGATTTAGATGAAGGGCCGATCATTGAGCAAGATGTCAAGCGGGTGACCCACCGGGATGATGTGGATGATCTGATTCGCAAGGGCAAGGATTTGGAGCGGATGGTGTTGGCCCAGGCGGTGCGGCTGCATACCCAGCGGCGGGTACTGGCCTATCGCAATCGTACCGTGGTGTTTTCTTGAGCACGACATTAGCTCAAATTTTAGCCTAAGTTCAGTGTCTTCTCATCCTGATTATTCTCTCATGACCTAAAGCTATCAACGTTAAACGACTACAGTTTTGGGCACTGTCTTGCCTGGGGGTGATGCCTCCTGGAAGCTAGCAAAACCGTAGATTTCAACTACGAGATTTGGTCGATCACCCCTTTAGAGAACAGTGCCTGGGCCATAAAAACCACCTGCTTATTCCCTATCACCCCTCACCCCTCACCGAGCAACGGCCTGCCGCGATCGCGGATTGGGCAACTTCAGCGTAATCAGTTCTGCAATCAGAACAAAAGCCGCCGAAGTCCAAAGGCAGCCCACCAAACCAAAGGCTTGAAACATCAGCCCCGACAACACCGTTCCAATCAATCGCCCCCCCGAGTTCGCCATATAGTAAAAGCCGACATTGAGGGCAACCTCATCATCTGGGGTAAAGGCGAGCACCAGATAGGAATGAACCGCAGAATTGAAGGCAAAGACAATGCCAAAGGCCAAAAGCCCCATCATCAGAGTGGGCGCAGCGGGGCGATCGCTCTGGAGGGCGAGGGCGATCGCCGCTGGAATCGCCACCAGCAACCCTGTCCAAAACCGAATCGTGCTGGCCTGGGGTGGCCCTCCAGCCCCGAAGCGTCGGAGCAGCGTCGGAGCCAGGGACTGCACCGCGCCGTAGCCAATCACCCAGGCCGCCAGGAAGCCCCCCACCTGCCCAAAAGACCACTGGAGGGTATCAGCCAGAAACACCGGCAAACCCACCACAAACCACACATCCCGAGCACCAAACAGAAAAAACCGAGCGGCAGAAAGCAGGTTGATTTCGCGGCTTTTGGCAAGCAGTTGGGAAAAGCTGGGTTTGGCCTTGATTTTGCCTAGGCCGGAGGGAAGACCAACCCCCGACAGCAGCACCAAGCAAAGCCCCGCCGCCATCGCCAGCAGGGCGTTGACATAGCCCAGGGTGCCTAACAGCAAACCACCGAGGAAAAAGCCGATGCCCTTGAGGGCATTTTTTGAGCCCGTCAGCAGAGCCACCCACTTGAACAACGTCGAGGGAGCATTCTGGGGAATCACCAAGCGAATGGCACTTTTGGAGCTAAGTTTAGTCAGATCCTTGGCAATTCCGGAGAGGGCCTGGGCGGCCATAATATAGGGTACAGCGAGGGAAATGGCCCAGGATCGATCCACAGGGATCAGCAACAACAGCGCTAAAACTTGTAGGGAAATGCCACCATAGAGCGTCAGCTTGATGCCAAAGCGGGCACTGATCCAACCGCCTCCAAAGTTCGTGAGAATGCCAAAAACTTCATAGAATAAAAACAGCATTGCCACTTCTAACGGCGAGTAACCCAAAGTGTAGAAATGCAGCAAGACCAACATGCGCAGAGCACCATCGGTCAGGGTAAATCCCCAGTATGCAGCGGTGACGAGGGCGTAGTTGCGCAGACTGGCGGAGCCCTGGCTGGGCGAGGTAGAGTCCATAAAAAGGGTCAATAAGTCGATAGAAATGGACAGAGATATGGATAGAGCAGTCGATGGGAGGTGAGATAAAAACGAGGCTAAGAAAAAGCGAGGGCAACTTTTCGGGCAAGTTCAACCATGCGATTGGCATAGCCCCATTCATTGTCGTACCAAGCCAGGACTTTGACCTGGGTTTGATCCACAACTAGGGTAGACAATGCATCAATAATTCCAGAGCGAGGATCGTCCTTATAGTCAATGGAAACTAAGGGACGTTCTTCATAGCCCAAAATACCTTTGAGTTCGCCCATTGCAGCGGTTTTAAACAGTTGATTGACCTCCTCAACGCTGGTCGGGCGCTCCACTTCAAAGACGCAGTCGGTCAGGGAAGCATTGAGCAGAGGCACGCGCACCGCTAGGCCGTTGAGTTTGCCTTGGAGTTCGGGGTAGATCAAAGCGATCGCCGCTGCCGAGCCGGTCGTCGTCGGAATCAGCGACAGCCCCGCTGCCCTGGCCCGCCGCAAATCTTTATGGGGGGCATCGACAATCGTCTGGGTGTTGGTCTGGTCATGGATTGTGGTGATCAGGCCATGTTTGATCCCGAGGCCGGATTGAATGACCTTGACCACCGGGGCCAAACAGTTGGTGGTGCAAGAGGCTGCGGTCAGCAGGTGGTGCTGGGCGGGGTCATAGAGATGGTCATTGATGCCATAGACCAGATTGAGCGCACCCTGCTTCACAGGTGCAGCCACAATGACTTTTTTGACGCCCCGTTGGAAGTAAGGTGCGAGGGCTTCCGGCGTCAGAAACTTGCCGGAACATTCCAGCACCAGGTCAATGCCCAATGCTTCCCAGTCCACCGCGCCGGGACTACCGTAGCTGCTGAAATTGATGGGGGTTTGATCGATGGCGATCTGGGTTTCACTGATGGCTTCGACTTCGGGAGCCCAGCGTCCATGGACGGAGTCAAACTTGAGCAGATGGGCAGCGGCGATCGCCCCACCCTTGACTTCGTTGATCTGTTGAAAATTGAGTTCGGGCCAATGCCAAGCAGCCCGAAGCAGCAGCCGTCCAATCCGGCCAAATCCATTGATTGCAACATTGATCATCTGACTTTCACATCGCTGGGTGGAGCCTTGGGTGCCGGTAGCCCCATCTCCAGCCATCGGTCAGGCTGGGAACAGAAGCTCGACACCTGAATAATATATCAAATTTAATTGATATGTAAAACAATCAAACTGACTCCGGCTTAATCAAGCCTGGCTGTGTTCGGTTTAAAGGCGATGCTTTAGCCGCAATCCTCATCCTCCCCACAGAGGCGGGGCGGCAGCATGGGGCTGAGCCGCCGCAGCTCTGAGAGGTATTGTTCCAGCACCGCAAACTGTGGCAGATTCAGGCGGTAGTAAACCCAGCGGCCCTCTTGCCTGGACCGCAGGAGCTGGGTATCTTTGAGCACTTTGAGGTGGAAGGACAGTTTGGACTGGCGCAGTTCGAGGCGATCGCACAGGTCGCAAACGCAGAGTTCCTGATATTGGAGCAGGGCGATAATCTTGAGGCGAATGGGATCGGACAGTGCTTTAAAGCCCAGTTCGAGGCAGGTGGTTTCAACGGAGGCTGGCTGGGCGGTTGACTGGGCTGTCGTCTGGGTCATTATCAAGAAAATTTGATAGGAGAGGGCGATGGTTCCATTCTAGTCCGGGGCAGATTGCCCAGGCTCCAACCGCGCCTCCAACAGATCATAGATGCCATCGTCCATCGCACAACGCAGCGATCGCCCCAACCGCCGCTTCTTCCGCGCCAGCTTCAAGCAATCCGCCGTCGGACAGAGATAGGCCGATCTCCCCATGCCTTCATCCAACTGCACCAAACCGCTGCCGTGGTCCCGCACCACCCGCCAAAAACTTGTCTTCGGCCCCGCCCGGCGGCAGACCACACAGCACCGCACATTTGTTGCTCGACGCATTCTAGGCCGTTCCCTCACGACTGAATCTGGCGACTTGATCTTCCTACAGCACCCGGATCACCGCCGCCACATCGCGAATCCGATCGCCCTCGGCGGTCAGCTCCGCCATGGCCTGGCGGAATTTGCCCTCCTGGACATCGTGGGTGACCACGGCAATCTCGGCGCTGCCATCCTGGCGATGGGTTTGGACGATGGATTCGAGGCTGACGCCATGGTTGCCGAAGCAAGTGCCCACAAAGCCTAGCGTGCCGGGGCGATCGCTGGAAATCAACCGCAGATAAAAGCGCGTTACGGTCTCATTAATCGGGGCAATGTCGCAGTCGTGCTGGTGGCGGCAAGCCAGGAGCGGGTCGAGGCTGCGGGGGCGATCGCGGTTTGGTTCTAGCTGCAACTGTTTTGACTGCACCTGTTCGACCTGCAACAGCGCCGCAATGTTGAGCACATCGGCGACAACGGCACTGGCGGTCGGCCCGGAGCCCGCGCCGGGGCCGAAGAACATGACTTTCCCCACGGGATCGCCTTCGATGAAGATGGCGTTGTTGACACCGTTGACGCTGGCCAGGGGATGGTCGAGGGGCACGAGGGTGGGGTGGACGCGCAGCTCCAGCTTTTGGGGTTCGCCGGGGAGGCTGGCGCAGCGCTGGGCAAAGGCCAGCAGTTTGATCACAAAGCCGAGGCTGTCGGCGTAGGCGATGTCGGCAGCAGCGATCGCCCGAATGCCTTCGCTGTGGACCTGTTTGCGATCGATGCGGCCCCCGTAGGCAAGGCTGGCAAGGATGGCGATTTTGTCGGCGGCGTCGCCGCCATCGACATCGGCGGTGGGGTCAGCTTCGGCATAGCCCAGGGCCTGGGCATCGGCGAGGATGTCGGCAAAGTCGCCGCCCTCGTTTTTCATCCGGGTGAGGATGTAGTTGGTGGTGCCGTTGATGATGCCGGTGATGCCGAGGATGCGGTTGGCGCAGAGGGATTGCTTCAGCGGCTCGATCACGGGGATGCCGCCGCCGACGGCGGCTTCGAGCAGGATGTAGACACCGGCCTGTTCGGCGGCGGTGAACAGTTCATCGCTGTAGAGGGCGATCGCGGCCTTATTCGCAGTAACCACATGCTTGCCATGTTCAATGGCTTTGAGCATGAGGTTGCGGGCGGGTTCGAGGCCGCCGATGACTTCGACGATGATGTCGATGTCGGGGTCGGTGACGATGGCGTCGAGGTCGGTGGTGAAGCGATCCTGGGGCAGGCCGATGTCGCGGGGCTTGTCGAGGGAGCGCACGCCGATTTTAGCGATTTCTAGCTCTTTGATGAGGGGGTGCCGCTGGGCGGGGTCGAGCAAGATTTTTGCGGTGCCCGAGCCCACTGTGCCTAATCCGAGTAGTCCGACCTTGAACGTCACGGGCCTTAATCTCTCATTGAATCACTTAGCTGCTCTATTGTACGGGGGGGAGGGGATACCCGAGGGAAGAGGCTGTGCTTGATCGTTTAGATGGAGGCAAAAGGACGAATAACAGTTGAGCTTGGTTAAACTGGGGGAGCCACTGCTGCATGGGAATTTCTGTATGACAGCCTTTACCCTGGCGATGCCTGTCCAAGCGCCGCTGACGGAGGAGCAGTTTTACCAAATCTGCTTAGCCAATCGCGATGTCCGGTTTGAGCGTAGTTCTAGTGGGGAGTTGATTATTATGTCGCCGACGGGTGGGGAGACGGGGCGCAGCAATCTGAAGATTAGCCAGCGCTTGGGGAATTGGAATGATCGGGCGCAGTTGGGTGAGGCGTTTGATTCTTCGACTTGTTTTCGGTTGCCGAATGGGGCGACGAGGTCGCCGGATGCCTCTTGGGTGGAGCTGTCGCGGTGGGCGGCGTTGACACCGGAGGAGCGGGAGAAGTTTCCGCCGTTATGTCCCGATTTTGTGGTGGAGTTGCGGTCTCCGAGTGATGCGCTGGCTCCGTTGCAGGCGAAGATGCGGGAGTATTTGGAGAATGGGGCGCGGTTGGGATGGTTGCTGAATCGGCAGGGGCGGGCGGTGGAGGTGTATCGGGCGGGCAGGCGGTGGAGGTGTTGGAGAATCCGGAGCGGCTGTCGGGGGAGGCGGTGTTGCCGGGGTTTGAGCTAGAGCTGGGGTTGATTTGGTGACTTGGGGGTTTTGGAGCCTAGGGCATATTTTCTAGGATACTTGGCAGGTCACGGGCACTGTGCAGCAGGGTAAGACGTACCCATGCCAGGCATTCGTGCAAGTTGGGCGATGCTTTGCCGAACAGCAGCGAAGAATCTTAGCGCTGTATCTGAATCCTCGTGGGCAATGTATTCAAAGTGGTCGTCGATGTCTTTGCTGGCTTGAGGCCGCAGGATAATTTTCCGGGCCATGACTATTGGTTCTGATGCTTTTCAGTGAGGCTCGCTTTTTTGCTGTCCCACCATTCGTCGGTTGCCACGATGGGGTCTCCACTTTCTAAGCTTGCGATGAGTAGGCCTTCGAGCTTTTGATTGGCTTGGTCGCGTTCGAGAAGCAGTTGCAGAGCTTGGCTGATGAGGTCGCTGGGGTCGGTGTATTTGCCGCTGGTGATTTGTTCTTGGATGATTTGTTCTTGTTCGGGGGTGAGGGTGATGGTCATGGCCTCGTTTCCGCAATTTCAGGTATTCATCTATTTTATCGCGGTGGGCTTGGTTGCCAAATAGGGTGACTCGTTTGCCGGATGCCGCTTGGGTGGAGCTGTCGCGGTGGGCGGCGCTGATAACTGAGAGCGGCAGAAGTTTCCGCTGTTTGGCAGGGGGAGGCTCAAGCCAGAAATATTAGCGGTAAACTGTGGGTGGATAAGCGCCCAGTCATTTCCCCAGTAAAGCCTTTGGGAAGCGGGTTAGGGCCAGCAGATCTATTTGGAGCGATCGCCCGATGACTTTCACCACAGATCGACCCATCCAGCAAAAGCCCCTGAATGTGGATGAGTTTCTCAGCCAATACGGTGGGGACAAACGCTATGAGCTTATTGATGGTGAGGTGTTTGATTTGGAACCGACTGGCCCCCATGAGCAGGTTGCGAGCTTTATCACGAAGCAGGTTTCGGTTCAAATCGTTGTCAATGAGCATCCCTGGGCGATTTTGCAGCGTCCTTTGTTTCGTCCTTCGGGGAGCGCGGCAACGGCGTTCCGGCCTGATGTTGCTGTGATTGATGAGGTGGCTTTGGCGGAGGAGCCGCTGTGGGCTGAGCAGTCGATTTTGACTCGTGCTGAGTCGATTAAGTTTGTTGCTGAGGTTGTGAGCAGCAATTGGCAAAACGACTATGCGCGGAAGTTTGAGGATTATGAGGCTTTGGGGATTGCGGAGTATTGGATTGCGGATTATGCGGGGTTGGGGGGGGTATACCACATTGGGCGTCCGAAGCAGCCGACGTTGACGGTTTGTCAGTTGGGGGAGGATGGCCGTTATGAGAAGCTGCTGCTGCGGGGTGAGCAGTGGGTTGCGTCTCGTCTGTTTCCGGGGCTGAGGTTGACGGCGGCGCAGGTGTTGGGGATTGGGTGAGGCGGGTTGC
>JAAUQQ010000129.1 GCA_012032745.1 Synechococcales cyanobacterium RM1_1_8 | reverse complement strand
TGCCGGGGGTGTCGCTGGATCGGGCGATCGCGCCCCTGCTCCACGGATGCCAACGTCGCCGTGGTGGAACAGGCGATCATCGCCCTGGGCCGCCTGGACAGCGCCTTTGCCCACCAAGCCCTGTCAGCGCTGCTGTTTCCTGGCTCAGCCCTGCCCGATCCGCTTTCCCAGTCCCGCTCGTTGAAGCTCCAGCGCCAGGCGGTCCGCGCCCTGGGCTGGAGCCGTTTCCCTGAGCCGATCGCCCTGTTGCTCGAACATTTAGAGCGAGCCCTGCCCTTCTCCAGCCACCCCACCACCGGCCAAATCGCCCGCGAAATTATCCTCGTGCTGGGGCGTATGCGTCCTCCCCAGGCAACGCCCTTGGCCGCCCAAGCCCTGGCGGACATCCTGCCTCGGGTCTTTGCCCAGGGCGATCTAGAACTCAAGCGCTCCATTGCCCTCGCCCTGGGGCAGTTGGGCCAGGGCGAGAGTTTTGACCGGCTCTGTCCCTGGCTCGCGGATCCCTCGCCGGGGCTGGGGTTTTATCTGGTGGCAGCCCTCAAGCGTTTGGACTTGCAGGGAGGCCGCCAGCGGCTGGAGCAGCGACTGAGTCAGGCTTTGAGCCCGGAGTTCGCCCAGCTCCCGCCATCGATTGTAGAGCCGCTAGACCGGAACGCTTGGATTCTGGGGTTGGAAGCGGCGATCGCAGAATGGCCCTAGTCGCCTGGGGCATCAGTTCTGCGATCGCCCATGACAATCATCCCGCAGGCCCCGATTCTGCTGCGCCCTGAACATAGCGCTTGACCAACTGAATTACCCGCTCGGAGTCCACGGGCTTGGCCATAAAATCCGTAGCTCCCACCGCCTTGGCCCGCATCCGATCCACGACGCCATCATTGCCCGTCAAAATAATCACCGGGATTTTCCGCAGGGATGCCACCCGGCGAATCTGGCTGCAAATCTCATAGCCATTGGCCACTGGCATGATCAAATCTAAGAAAATTAGGCTGGGCCTGTGGCGAATCAAACTGGGCAGGGCCTGGATAGAATCCTGAATACTGCGGCAGCGGTAGCCCGCCGATCGCAACGTCTCCTCCAGGATGTAGCAAATCTGGGGGCTGTCATCGATACAAAAGACCAGGGGCAGGTTCTCAACGATCTGGCTGGGAACAGGCTGATTCGACCCGGCATCGGGACTCTCCAAATCGGGAAAGCTCTTGAGGGCAACCAGATCGTGGCGCATGTAGTTGACCAAGCTGCGGCTCAGGGTCTCCAGATCATGGCGCATGATCACGGTTAAATCCCGGAAGGACAGCCTGCCTTTGAGCAGACTAGAGAGCACGCTATAGGTTTTGGGTGAGGTGACCTGTTCCAGACCGGCCTGATTTTTGACAATCGGGGCCAGGTTAGGGGAGATCTGGCCTAGGCCCAGGGCCTGCCAGGCCGCCAGGGAAGCCTGGGCACGGCCCAACAGCTCCGCCAGGCTGAAAATCGCCACGGGCTCACCCAGGCGCGGTTGGCGATCGGTGGTGTGGGTCAATGCTTCGAGCTGGGGTGCAGCCTGGAGAATGTCAAACAGCACCTCCAGCAGGGTCATTTCCACGAGGGCCGTGGCATTCTCGCGGCTGATCTGCTGGCGCTTCAGCATGACCGTCAGCGCCAAATATTCCCACTGTTCGGAAATATCCTTCTCCCGCAGTTGGACTTGGGTGGGCGAAAGCTCGGGACAGAAGCGTTTGAGGGCTCGCTGCCAGCGGCGAAACCGGTGGCCCCCGCCCCCGCCCCAGACCAGCCGACCGACGCGAAAGTCGATGAACCAGTTCTGGTCAATACTTTTGAGATAGATTCGACCGTTTAGCTCGGATTGGGCGATCGCTGAATCTGGGAAATCAGAGCCTCTCTGGAAATCCCATCGCTCAGGGTCAAGGTTTTGTTTGCAAGACCATTCATGGCGTTGATTTTCGATTCAACAGCAGCAAGCGGTGCAAACCCTGACTCGGCTCCCTGGGCAGATGCCGGAATCTCTTGACTCCCAAGGCATCCAGCCCCAAAACGCTGGCTAGAAAATATTCAGCGCGTCGTCAACAGGCGGTCGATGGACTCTCCGTCCTAGCTTGCCCAGTCGGTCTAGGGGAATCGACGTTCCCCAGCCACACCCAGACTGGGGCTTTAGGTTGCGCCCAAGCTTGGGCAGCAATATTCCACCTTTTGCAACAGTCCGCCCCGCAAAACAAAACCCCCACCACACTGGCAGGGGCCTTGCTTCAACCCGTCAATCTGACCTTTTTTACCCTGGCACTACCCTGGCACTACACAGCTACCGCTGCAGAGGCCGCCGCCGCCTTCAGCACCTCAACTTTATCGGTCTTTTCCCAGGGCAGGTCCAGGTCATCGCGACCAAAGTGGCCATAGGCCGCCGTGTCCTGGAAGAACCGACCACCACGCTTGCCGGGCAGACCCCGCAGGTCAAAGGTCTGGATGATGCCCGCCGGACGTAGCTCGAAGTTCTCCTCGACCAGCTTCAGCAGCAGCTCATCGGACACCTTGCCCGTGCCAAAGGTCTCCACCAGCACACTGGTTGGCCGAGCCACGCCGATCGCATAGCTCAACTGCACCTCGCACTTATCCGCCAGGCCCGCCGCGACGATGTTCTTGGCCACATAGCGACAGGCATAGGCCCCGCTGCGATCCACCTTGGTGGGATCCTTGCCCGAGAAGGCACCACCGCCATGGCGGGAGTAGCCCCCGTAGGTATCGACGATGATCTTGCGACCCGTCAGGCCCGCATCGCCCTGGGGACCACCCACCACAAAGGTGCCCGTGGGGTTGACCAGGTATTTGGTGTTGTCATCGGGCTTGATCTCCAGGTCGGCAAACACCGGCTGGACGACCTTGGCCCAGAGATCCTGCTTGATCGCCGCTAATACAGCTTTCTGCTCGGTCTGACCATTGACCTCGGGCTCATGCTGGGTCGAAACCAGGATCGTGTCGATGCTGACGGGCTTGTCATCTTCATAGACCACGGTCACCTGGGTCTTGCCATCGGGACGCAGATAGGTGAGTTCACCGCTCTTGCGCGCCGTTGCCAAGCTGAGGGAAATCCGGTGGGCCAGACTGATGGGCAGGGGCATCAGCTCGGGGGTTTCGTTGCAGGCAAAACCAAACATAATGCCCTGGTCACCTGCGCCCACGGCATCCAGCTCATCCTCGGACAGGCTGCGTTGCTCCAGGGCGCTGTTGACGCCCTGGGCAATGTCCGGGGACTGTTCGTCCAGGGCAATCAGCACGGCGCAGCTACTGGCCGCAAAGCCGCCATCGGCCCCGACATAGCCAATTTCCGTAATCTTTTTGCGGGCAAGATCAATAAAGTTTACTTGAGCCTTCGTGGTAACCTCCCCAGTAATCAGCACTAAGCCAGTATTAACAACGACCTCGGCAGCCACGCGGCTTGCGGGATCTTGGGCCAGTAGCGCATCCAAAATGGTGTCCGAAATCTGATCGCAAATTTTATCGGGATGGCCCTCTGTAACGGATTCAGAGGTGAAGTAATAGCGACGAGTCAAGGATAGAGTCTCCCATAGGTGCAGGCTCAGCAAGGGTGCCAATTGCGAAAATGCCAGTAGCAGCCAATGCCAGGGCACTGTGATTTTAGCTAGGGTTCATTTTAGGAAGCAATGGGGCCACTCGACAATTGCAGCGGTGACTCTACGAAGGTTTTACAGGCCCTCGTCGCTGTCTGAGGCTGCTGTGAACTGGGGATTGGAGCCGTATTTTATTTTGATGACAAATTAAATACCGAGGCCCAGCCAAGTGCCCAAATCCAGGCAGATATAATCCAGATAGATATATGGGGAGGTAAATCAGTCCACTCAAGCCAGCGCAATTTGATCCCATCGTTCCAGCAGAACGGTCTGCCCCGCGATCGCCCCAGCCCCGGCCAGCCCCAGGTGACGCCGATCGCCGCCCTCGCCCCCGCCCCCGTGCCATGGCCAAATCCGTCGGCCCATCACCCACCATCAGGGTTTGCTCGGGCAAGACCCCCAACTGCTCACAAACGAGGCGATAGGCTTGGGGGTCCGGTTTGGCCGGAAATTGATCCGCCCCTCGGGTGAGCTGCACCCAGGCTTCGAGACCGTAGTGTTGGACGAAGCGATCGATGTTGGCTTGGATGTCGGCGGAGAGGATGGCGATCGCCACGCCCCCCCCGTCGCAGCTCCTGCAACAGCCGCTGGGCTCCGGCAAACAGCGGCGTGGCCTCGGCTTTGTTGCTCCAGGTCTGCTCCGCTTCTTCAAAGGCTGATCGCACCAGGGCCAATGACTCCAACCAGCCCCGCCCGGTTTCTGCCACATAGCCCGCTGCGACGATTTCCGTGTCCTGGCGGGAGCCGATCGCCAACAGCCCAGCGGGGTTGAGCTGGCGGTCATCCTCGAAGCCAAAGGCCATCAGCAGCGGATCCTGGACCCCCGGAATTTGGGCATCGATCAGCCGGGCTCGCTTTTGTCCCACGCCCCGCAGGTAGGCAGCGGAGTCCGCCAGGGTGCCGTCTTTATCGAACAAAATCGCTTGGATGTCGGGGAAGATGCGATCGCTGCGCAGGCTTCCGGAGGAATCGCTACATCGTATGGTTGCCATCTGGAGCAGCTCCTCAACGCGGGTCTGGGACGTTCGATCTACAAACAAAAAAAGATCGCTCAAAAAATAGAGGCCCGGATTCCATCCAGGCCCCCACCTCGGGCGACGCCCCAGGGCCATTCCCAGGGCCATTCCATTCCCAGGGTCAGCCCCCAGGGCGCGATTCGAGGGATTTACTCAGCCGTGGCAGCCAAAGCCACATCTTCCACAGCGGCTTCTTCCTCAACCGCTTCGACTTCATCGTCTTCCCCGTAGCTATCAGCCATCACGGTCTCGGGATCAATGCCCTGCTCCTTCAGCCGCAGCGCTTCGCGATACTTCTCGGCCATTTCCTCCGCCATATCATAGACAACCTGGGGATTTTTGACCATATCGCCGGGCTCGGGCTCTAGCTGCTTGGTGGAAAGCGAGATGCGACCGCGCTCCGCATCCAAATCAATAATCATCACCTTGACCTCATCGTTGACATTGAAGACCTGGTGGGGCGTCTCAATGTGGTCGTGGGAAATTTCCGAAATGTGCAGCAGGCCGCTGACGCCACCAATGTCAATGAAGGCACCATAGGGCTTGATGCCACGGACGTTGCCAATCACCACTTCGGTGACTTCCAGGCGGTTCATCTTGCGTTCGACCAGGGCACGGCGATGGCTGAGCACCAGACGGTTGCGGTCTTCATCCACTTCCAAGAACTTGAGGGGCAGCTCTTCACCCACCAGCTCTTCCTTGGCTTTGCGGGTGCTGATGTGGGAGCCCGGAATGAAGCCCCGCAAACCTTCGATCCGAACCAGGGCACCGCCTCGGTTGGTCGCAAACACGGCGGAGCGCACGGTGGCATCTTCGGTCTGGAGCTGGCGAACCCGCTCCCAGGCGCGCATGTACTCGATTCGGCGGATGGAGAGCGTGAGCTGGCCATCTTCATTCTCATCGCTGAGAATGTAAAACTCCCGCGTCTCATCGGACTGCAAGACTTCATCGGGGTTGTCCACCCGGTTGATGGACATTTCTTGGATGGGGATGAAGGCTGCGGTCTTGGCACCGATGTCGATCAGCGCCCCACGGGGTTCTAGACTAAACACCGTACCGGGGACGATGTCGCCGGGGTTAAAGTGGTAGTCGTACTTATCGAGTAGTGCTGCAAAATCGTCTTGGGTAAAGCCGATATCGATGCCGCCGCTTTCCTGATTGGCCATAACTAGGGTTTTCCTGGGGTTTTCCTGGGGGTGTTGCTGGTGTTAATAATCCGTCTCCAATGGTGAAAGTGTGCGATCGCACAACGGGAAGACTAATACTCGCAGTTACTCAACGTTCCTCTGAGCAACCCTTAATTGAGTAACCATGGCTCCGAGTAACCTCTGGGCAACCATGGATCTTCCTGAGCCTTCAGTCGAAGTGGAATTGGAGCCTAAAATCATAGAACTCCAGACTCACTATCATAGCGAAAAATGGAGGGGACTGAAGCCCCTGCACTAAAAGAATCTTGGTGTACGAGTCGCTCGAAATGTAAATTTGACGAAACGCAGGTTTAGGGTGGCAGGACTGAGGGCAACCCCGAAGGCTGATGTGAAGGCTGGATGGAGGACTGGGCCGAACAGATGGCGGCGGAGGACCAAGCGCCCGCGCCCTGGAGAGCACGATAGTCGCGATCGCCCCGAGCCTCGGATTCAGACTTCAGCTCCGCCAGGGTTTCCACAAAGTCGCGAATGCTCTGGAACTTGCCATAGACCGAGGCGAAGCGAACATAGGCAACTTCGCTCAGCGATCGAAGATGTTCCAGGACATATTCCCCCAGCTCATCGCTAGTGATTTCCCGCTGGCTACGCTGCTGAATCTCCGCTTCGATGTTGCTGACGATCGCCTTTTGCTGCTGGGGGGTGACGTTGGTTTTTTCGCAGGCCCGCACGATGCCCCGCAACAGCTTGGAACTATCAAAGGATTCGCGCTCACCATCCCGCTTGATCACGCGGGTGGGTACAAATTCAATTCGCTCGTAGGTCGTGAAACGCTGGGAACAATGCAGACATTCCCGCCGCCGACGCACGCTCTGCCCGCCCTCCGCAGAGCGAGATTCCAAAACGCGGCTGATGGTGTGGGAGCAGGCAGGACAGCGCATGGGGTGGCCTTGAAGTGATCAGGCGGGGCCGAAGCAAGCCATGAATCTCGCCGAAGGGGTCGCTCCACTCTGCCCTAGGGCCAGTTTAATGGAGAACCTCTCTAAACTCTTAAAACGCAATAAACAACAAAATTTTTAGGCTTGCCCCAGGAAAATTGAGGGGGCGCGATCGCAGGCGCTCGGCATGGCGTTGGACAGGAGATGGGAGGCGATCGCACGGAAAACAAGACCCAGCCGGGTCTCCGTCACAGACCTACGGTCGCCTCAGAATTGCAGCGGATGGGCGGAACGCCCTCATCCGATCAATCATCCATTACTTACCCATTACTTGCCAATCTTGGGGGGCTCGCGGAAGGCGATCGCAAAGAAGATCGTTGCCAATGCCCCAGTCACCACCAGGATATAAATGACGCTTTCCATTGCAGCGGATAGTCTCCCTAAAACGCAGTTTTTATCAATTGAGTCAACGCAGAATTCAAGAGAACCAAACCCTCTCGAACAGCGATTTCAATGGCAAAGGGACGGGCTAACCCGTCCCTTACAGGTGCTAGCAACGATGCAGTTTACCAGCGGCGCAACCTAGGCCAGAAGCCTAAATAGTCTTCTCTTTTCGAGTGGTGGGATCGCCCAGCTTCTGGAACGCACCAAACTCAATCTGCTCGCCCAGATCGGCATCAATACCAGCAAAGACATCGCGGAACAAGGTCCGGGAGCCGTGCCAGACATGGCCAAAGAAGAACAGCAGCGCAAAGCAGGCATGGCCGAAGGTGAACCAACCCCGAGGGCTCGTGCGGAAGACACCATCGGAGCCCAGGGTCTCCGTGTCGAACTCAAAGGGTTCGCCCAGCTGAGCCCGGCGAGCCGCCCGCTTGACAGCAGCCGGATCGCTCAGGGTTTGACCGTTGAGCGCACCGCCGTAGAACGTCGCCGTCACACCGGTTTCTTCGATGCTGTAGCGAGATTCAGCCCGACGGAACGGAATGTCGGCCCGCAGAACGCCATCTTTGTCCGTCATCACCACCGGCAGGTTCTCGAAGAAGTTGGGCAGGCGACGAACAAACAGCTCGCGGCCCTCGCCATCTTCGAATACCGGGTGACCGAGCCAGCCCTGGGCGATACCATCGCCGCTGTTCATGGCACCGGTACGGAACAAGCCACCCTTAGCGGGGCTGTTGCCCACATAGTCATAGAAGGCCAGCTTTTCCGGAATCTTGGCCCAGGCCTCTCCTGCAGAAGTACCTGCGGCCATGTCAGTGCTGACCCGGCGCTGCATTTCCTGCTGGAAGTAGTTCTGGTCCCACTGGTAGCGGGTCGGCCCAAACAGCTCGATCGGCGTGGTGGCGTTGCCATACCACATGGTGCCCGCCACGATGAAGGCGGCAAAGAACACCGCTGCCAAGCTGCTGGAGAGAACCGTCTCAATGTTGCCCATGCGCAGGGCGCGGTAGAGGCGCTCCGGCGGACGTACCGTCAGGTGGAAGAGACCGGCGATGATGCCGACAATGCCTGCGGCAATGTGGTGGGCAACGATGCCGCCGGGATTAAACGGGTTAAAGCCCGCAGGCCCCCACTCCGGGGCCACCGGCTGCACATGGCCCGTCAGGCCGTAGGGATCGGAAATCCACATGCCTGGTCCCCAAAGGCCCGAGAGATGGAATGCGCCGAAGCCAAAGCAGAGGAGGCCCGAGAGAAAGAGATGGATGCCGAACATTTTCGGCAGGTCCAAGGATGCTTCACCGGTCCGAGGATCGGTGAACAGCTCTAAGTCCCAGTAGACCCAATGCCAAATGGCAGCCAGGAATAACAGACCGGACAAGATAATGTGGGCCGCTGCAACGCCTTCAAAGCTCCAAAAACCTGGATCGGTTCCGGTTGCACCGGTCACATCCCAACCGGCCCAGGAGCCGGTCACACCAATGCGTGACATGAAGGGTAGGACAAACATGCCCTGACGCCACATGGGGTTCAAAACGGGATCACTGGGATCGAAGATGGCCAGCTCATAGAGCGCCATCGAACCGGCCCAGCCAGCGACAAGCGCTGTATGCATTAGGTGCACTGCGATCAGTCGTCCCGGATCATTGAGGACAACCGTATGCACACGGTACCAAGGTAGCCCCATTAACTACGCGCCTCCTCGACGTTTGTTATGTACGAAATACGCTTCTGCTGGGAGCTGCTGTGGGGCGGCTCCGGGCCTAGGCCAACCCGTGGGCTTCGAGTTATCGAGACCGGCGGGGGAGATGGAGGGTTATCCATACCTGAACCTAGGTTCCTGGGCTCAAGTCTGTGAGCCTAGGCGGGTGACAGAAGGACCTGATGATTGTTTTTGGAATCAAAATGTAAACGAAGTGTAACTAGTCTGAGAGCCGAATGCAAGACGGTTTCAGCGATTCGAGCCCGTAGCAATCAGCGAATTTCGGTGCTCGGCCGTTCTGTTAACTTTCGTTAATTTAGAATGGGATGGCCCAGGGGAATGGCGCTGGCTGCTTCGGGATCCCGTATTGGGAAATGGGAGGGTTGGCTGCGATCGCCGTGGGGGAGACGGTATGGTGAGATTTAGCCAGTGGCGATTTGGCCCATGGACGATGGCCCATCGACCCCACCTGGCCTGACGTTTAGGTTGACGATGAGGAATGCAGCGATGCCCGCGATTAAGTTTGTCAATGATGCTGAAAATTTGGACAAAACGGTGGTTGCGGCCAATGGCACCAACGTCCGCATCAAGGCTGTGGAGAACGGTATTGATATTTATAAGTTCATGGGCAAGCTCACCAACTGTGGCGGCATTGGCCAATGTGGCACCTGTGTGATCGAGGTGGTGGAGGGGATGGAGAGCCTTTCCCCCCGCACGGCCTTTGAGGAGCGCAAGCTCAAGAATAAGCCCGCGAATTACCGTCTGGCCTGTCAGTCCCTGGCCAATGGGCCTGGGGATATTGAGGTTCAAACCAAGCCGGACGAAAAGGCCAAGGCCAAGGCCAAGGCCGCCCAGCAGAAAGCAGCGAAAGCGGGCAAGTTAGCCTAGGCTGGGCGCGTTGGCCCCGCCGGGGCATGGATCCCTACGGGACTGGTTTGGAGCTGGGGGCAACCCCCCCCCAGGTGAATTGCCTGGCTCCTGTCCCAGAAAGCGGCGGGGGAGATGCTAGGCTGATGTGTATTAGAAACTCCTGGTAGAGGCTGGTTTATTCCTATGGAAGTCAACGATCTCGGCTTTGTTGCAAGCCTGCTGTTTGTTCTGGTTCCGGTTGTTTTTCTGATTATTTTGTACATCCAGACGGCCAGCCGCGAGTCTAGCTGAGGCCTGGCTTGGGCTCCGCTCACAGGCCCAGCGAGTTTGAGTTTGAACGCCCCGTTTCCTGTCTGACAGAAAACGGGGCTTTGGCAATCGCGTTTTGTTTTCTACAGCCCTGGACTGACTGGGGAGCCGAGGGCCGAACAGACTGGTGAGTTAACTGCGGGCCAGCAGCACGGGACAGGCGGCGTTGACACGAACATAGTCTGAGACCGAAGCGCCCAGCAGGCGATCCAGGTCGGGCAGGCTCTGGGCGATGGAGGGGCGGCGCTCGGGGGAGTCGAGGATGAGCAGGTTGGCCTGGGCCGATTCGGCGAGCTGGCAGAGTTCGCGGCTGGGGTCGCCACCCTGGCTGAAGCAGCGGTATTTGAGGTTGAGGCGCTTGGCGGCGGCGATCGCCTCACTCAAAACCGGATCGGCCTCGGGCTCGGTCTTGCCTGCCTTTTTCCCGGTGTGGGCCAGCAGCAGTTCGCCGCCGGGGATGTCGCGCATCAGTTCTAGGGCCAGGCTGAGGCTTTTATCCGAAGGGTTGTCGGAATTGAATGCCACCATGATGCGGTTGATGCGGGTGATGAAAATATCATCCTTGACCAGCAGCATGGAGCGGCTGGAAAGCTGGAAGACATATTGGCTGACCGAGTTTTGCAGGATGGACTGCAAGCGCTTCAGACCTCGGGAGCCCATGATGATCAAGTCAGCCTCGATTTCATCGGCCACTTCACAGACGACGGTTTTGGCATCGCCCTGTCGCAGCAGGGTGGTGACTTTGGCAGCGGGCAGGCTGGCCTTGGCCTTCTCCAGGAGCTGTTCAGCCTCCGTTTGTTGCTCTCCCGCCTGCTCGGGGTTGCGCGATTGGGGCATAACGTTGAGAATTGTGATGCTGGCGGCCTGGAACGACTCAATTTTGAGCAGCATCTGGAGCATTTCTTCAGCTTTGCCGGTGCTGGATGCAGCCAATAGAATTTTATTAATCATTGTTATTCCTCGCGATTCCTTTGTGGTTGTGAATGCTTGGGGGTTGTGAATGCTGGGGACGTCGATGCCGCTGGGAAACGACGTCAAACGATGTGAAACGGTAGTTTATTGGGGGCCAGGGTCGCCCCTGGGGCTAAAAATTGCCAGTCCCCTCCCCATATTAGGTTTTCCCGGTTATTGGGGTTTCCCGGTTATTGAGGCTTGAGATTTGACGCGATCGCCCAGCCCCTGGTTCGACTATCCCATCGAGGTGTTTCCCCATGACACCGACTATGCCGGCATCGTTTGGCATGGCAGCTATGTGCGCTGGATGGAGGAGGCGCGGGTGGCACGCCTCCGCCAGGTGGGCGTTGTCTATGGGGATCTGGTGGCCCTGGGCTGCGACTTGCCGGTGGTAGAGCTGGCGATTCGCTATCGGCGGGCCTTGCGCATGGGCGATCGCGCCATTCTGCGGGCGCGGTTGGGGCCTGGCCAGGGGCTGCGTCTGCCCTGGGACTATGAGCTGTGGTCCGCCGATCGCCAGACGCTGCATTTGACGGCGACGGTCCAGTTGGTGGCGGTGAACATGGCCACGGGGAAAGTCCTGCGTCGGCTGCCGCCCCTGTTGGGCCAGGCCCTGGCGCAGATGGCGGATGCTGAACCAGGAGAAAAGCTGGAGCCATGACGCGATCGCCCTCTGGGTTAATTACGCTGACCACGGATTTTGGCTTGGACGACAGCTATGTGGGGGTGCTCAAGGGGGTGATGTTGGCTCTGGGAGCCCAGCTTCGCTTTGTTGATCTGACCCATGCCATCGGCCCCCAGGATCTCTGGGCGGGGCGCTATCACCTCGGCCAGGCGGTGCCGATGTTTCCACCGGGGACGGTGCATTTGGCGGTGGTGGATCCGGGGGTGGGCGGGGCGCGGCGCGGGGTGGCGATCGCCTATGACAGGGCTGGTGACAGGGCTGGCGAACCAGGCTGGCTGGTCGGCCCGGACAATGGCCTGTTTTCAGCGGTGCTGGAGCATTACCCAGTCCAGGCGGCGGTCCAGCTCAACCGTCCTGCCTATTGGCGCAGGGGCATGGTTGGCCCGGCCAGCGCCACGTTCCACGGGCGGGATATTTTTGCGCCAGTGGCGGCCCAGTTGGCCCTGGGGGTGGATTTGGTGGAGCTGGGGGAGGCGGTGGATCCGGCGGGTTTGGTTCGGCTGGCGCTGCCGTCTTGGTCTTGGGGGGAGGCGGTTCGGGGGGGGCAATGGGGCT
>JAAUQQ010000128.1 GCA_012032745.1 Synechococcales cyanobacterium RM1_1_8 | reverse complement strand
GGGGCGAATCTTTGACCAAGAGCATGTCCCAATATTTGATTGATCAAATTGGTGGCACGAAAAACATCGAAGTGTTGCCGTTTCATAGCGTGGTCGAAGCCCAGGGCGGCGACAAGCTGGAGCGGATTTTGGTCCAGGATTCCCAGGCCGATGAGGTCAAAACCTTTGAGACTAATTCCCTGTTTATTTTCATTGGTGCGACACCCAGTACGGAATGGCTGGGGGACCAAGTGCAGCGGGATCAGCGGGGCTTTATTTGCACCGGGCCGGATGTGGATGGGGCCTTGGGCTGGCCGCTGGAACGCGATCGCTTTTTGTTAGAAACCAATGTCCCCGGCATTTTTGCGGTGGGCGATGTGCGCCACAACTCGGTCAAACGCGTCGCCTCTGGCGTGGGCGAAGGCTCAATCTGTGTGCAGTTTGTCCATCGACACTTGGCGAATGTGTAGTGATTGGTATCCCAAAACTGTTCCTCTTTGAGTTGTTTATTGTGAAAGTCCATGGATACGTTTCACTCCACTGCGCCCATTCAAATTGTCAAACATCGCAGCGAAGACAACCAACCCGTCACCGCCGTTATTTCCCAGCGCGTTCTGCCCCACCATGAAGCGGAATACGAACGCTGGATGCAAGGGATTACTGAAGCGGCAAAGCAGTTTCCGGGCCACAGCGGCGTCATGGTCATTCGTCCCGAAGCCGGTATCTGTGTCAACTTTGTCGTGATTCTCAAATTTGATTGCTACGCCCATCTCAAAGCTTGGCTAGATTTGCCCCTGCGCCAGCAATGGCTCGACAAGGCCAAGCCCTTTCTGTCAAAGCCTGAACGGGTGGATATTCTGACTGGGTTTGAGACTTGGTTTACCCTGCCAGCTCAGGCCGTGAAAAAGGCTCCGCCTCGCTACAAAATGGCCCTCCTAACGACCCTGGCAGTTTTTGTGGCCGTTCAGCTCATTAATCCAATTTTGCTGCCGCTTTTAGTCCAGTTTTTGCCTCCTTTACTGGCAGCTTTAATCGCAACCGATGTCGTTGCCAATGACTTTGCGCAGGCGGTAGCGTAGGTCTGTATCTTTGACCTGCCGAGGCAAGAAGGTCTGAAGTAAGCGGATGATCAAGCCAATCAGCAGGAGCCCCAGGCTCAGCTCAATCAACTTGATGACCATGGGATCATTGAGCTAGCGCTGCCAACTATCGACCACATCGCTGGTGACCGATTCGGTGATGCCCTCGGGAGATAACTTGGTGGGCGATGGTGCCGGGGCGGGAGCTTGGGCGATCGCCCAGGCGAGTAAGCCTCGCGGCAAAATCAGGGATAAGAATCTGTCAAAACTCAATATTAGCAACCGTTTCATCCGCTAGTTTTCCTCGTTATGCTCAAGCGGACTGGACCTGGACCGTCCCACCTGGCGAATCCGAAATGGAGGAATTTGATATTGATCATCTAGGTACTGCTGGGGAATCGTAATTTGATTGCCGTCGCGCAGGGCGGAATAGTGGGGCGACAGGATCTCGATGCCCGCCTCGTTGCAGCCATCTTGAATATTTTGGTGCAATTCAGAATAGGTGCGGGCCATGATTTCGGGATTTTCAGTCGCGACATTGAGTTCGTAGCTGACATAAAAATCATCCAAGCTGGTTTGCAACACAAAGGATTCTGGCGTCTCTAGGATGTGGCGGGTGGCGCGGGCAGCGGCGAGTAGAACCTCATGTACCTGCCGCCAGGGCACGTCATAGCCGAGGGTAATGGTAGTATTGAGGATCAGCGGGGGTTCTTCGGGGTCGAGCTTGGCGGCGCTGTAGTTGGTGATGTCGGCATTGAGCACGCTGGCATTGGGTAGGGTGATGACGACATTTTTGATCGTGCGAATGCGGGTGACGAGCAGTGATTTACTGACAATATCGCCTGTGGCATCGCCGATACGAACGCGATCGCCCATCTGAAATGCCCGCGTGTAGATCAAAATCACCCCCGACACGACATTGGACACCACCGCCGTTGACCCCAAGGAAAAGAGCACCCCCAAAAAGAGTGAAATACCCTGAAAAGCGGGTGACCGAGAACCAGGTAAATAGGGAAAGGCGATGATAGCGGCCAGGGCAACAATCAAAATTACCAGCAGCCGAAACGTGGGCTGAGCCCAATCAGGATAAAAACCCTGGATCGTCAAATTGCCATCTCCCAAAGCCAGAAACATGGAGCGCAAAAATCGCAGCAGGTAGTAGGTCACCGCAGCGATCAAGAGCACCGCCAGCAGGCTGGGCAAATAGCTAACAAACCCCTCCCAAAGTACCGTCAGAGCATCATGAAGATGGCCCAACAGCACCCGGCCAATCGCCTTAGTCCAAGGGAAAAAACTGAGCACCAGCGGCACGTAAAGATACAGCGCCGTGAGGTAAAGCAGCACCTGAATCCCTCTGCTGAGCGCCAGCAGCAAATGGGTGAAGCGCTCAGCGGCAACCCGTTCAAAGTTGTTTGCTTCAAGCCTTGCCACCCGGTGCTGTCGCCACAGCCGCACACGGGCCACATAGGGAGGGTAGAGCAGACGAATTAAGAGCCAAGATAGGATGAAGCCCCCAGTTGCCCAAACCGTTTTAATCAGGCTTTCTCGCAGGTACTCCGGCTGGCGCTCTAGGCGATACTGAGTCAGCCCTTGGCGAATTTTATCGCGGTAGGTCTCGGCCAAAAGCTGACGCGGCTGATCGGCAGCCACGGCATCCGCATCTAAAACGGTGACAAGAATGCGATCGCCATTGGCCTGATTAGTAATATTGCTACTTTGGGGCGTTTCGCGAATCTGAATCGCAGTGACTGGAATGGAGGCATCGGCTGCAATCTCAACGAGGCGTTTATTAATCGCATCGGCCCGATCCTGGGGAGAAAAGGCCCCCACCCTCGCCTCAACCTGGAATATTTCTTCTCCTCCTAGCAACACGCGGGCGGATTGAATAATGGCTGGCGTGGTGGTGTTCTCCGAGGGCGTTACATCTGAGAGCGTTACGTCTGGTGGAGCCCCAACGGACGACGGTGGGGGCGTTGGCTGCTGCGCCACCGCTGGGCCTCCACCCGCCCAAAAACCTGGTCCCATCCACAACAGCAGCGTCAGGCCCAGGGCCGCCACCGCGAGGCTGAGCTGACGAAACAAGTTAACCCCGCGAAAAGAACGAGACCGCTCTACCGACTGCCGAAGGAATCGCCGCCCGTATACAATCCAATGCAGGACAAGTTTCTCCAAAGCGAACCTCCAAAGAGCAGGATTGAACTCAAACTGAGATAATGATCCATTCTCGCTACAACGCCTGCCCATGTATCCCCACCGTTACATAAAGCAACGCCTCCTCGGTCGGCCTCTGCCCAATAGCGCCTTTGTTGAAGAGCGCCTCAGCAATCCCGCCGCCCTGGCGGTCCTTTCCTCCAACGCCCTGTCTTCGGTTGCCTATGCTACTGAGGAGATTTTGCTGGTGTTGGTGCTAGCAGGCAGCTGATTGACGATGTGCTCACGGTAATGGTCAGCGTCTGTGCGGGCATTGCAGCGCTGACCTCGGCCTTTCCTGGGCTGGCTCCCTGGACGGTGCCGCTCTGCTTCGGAGCGATCGCCCTGGTTTCCTGGACTAACCTACGGGGGCTACGCTCAGCGGGCAATCTGCTAATGCTGCCCACCTATGGCTTTATTGCCAAGCTCCGGCGCTGGCTCTACCCGGCCTAGTAAAGCGAGGCTTGAATAATCTAGGCCATCCCGCTTCACAAAGACCCTGCTAACGCTGAGTCTAAGCTTGGTTGGGTTGCGCGGGCTCAACTCACCCTACGCTCACCCTGCTCCATATTCACCCCCCCAATGTCGTGATCTCAGGGGCTATTGAGAGCGATCGCCTTGCAACGTTTATTTAAGATGCCCCCGTCAATTCCCCCGTTCCTTAGGATTGTCAGCGATCGCTTGTCAAAATAGGACGATCTCTTCCGCCGCTTTCCAGGAGCCCCATGGCTGTTTCTCGCAATCCTGCTGTTCCTCCCGACATCGCCCCTACCGACATTCTCATCATCGGCGCTGGACCCGCCGGGGCAACCACGGCCCTCTTCCTCGCCCAGCGCGGAATTCCCCATACCCTCCTCGACCGCGCCCACTTCCCCCGCGACAAAGCCGACGGCAATGTCTTTGGCCTCAAAGTGCTAGAAACCCTCGCCCAGCTCAACCCAAACTGGATCAAAGAACTGGTCCTAGACTCCGGCCAGGCCACCCTCTGCAACGCCGCCAAAATCTTCACCCCCCAGGGCGGCAGCTTCCGCGTTCCCTTCAAGAGCAAAAGCGAAGCCCTCAACCGCAACGCCGCCTTCACCATGAAGCGCAGCCACTTCGATCAGTTCCTCGTCTCGAAGCTGGACCCCACCCTGACCCACCAACGCTTCGGCCTCACTGTCACAGCCATTGCCTCAACCCCCGATGGCCTGAGCGTGACCTGTCAAAAAGAGGGCGAGGGCGAAACCGAAACCTTCCAGCCCAAGCTCATCATCGGCGCAGATGGGGCCAACTCCGTCGTCGCTCGCTTCCTTGGCCTCTCACCCCAGAACCAACCGGACTACGTGGATAGCGTTCAGGCTTACTTCAAAGGCGTCAAAGGGCTAGAAGATCAAAGCCACTTTGAAGGCTACTTTGCTAGGAACGTCCTGCCCGGCTTCTTCTACTGCTCCCCCCTCGCTGACGGTGACGCCAGCGTCGGCATCCTCACCCGCCAAAAGCCCTCCGCCGACCTCGATCTCAAAGCAGTCTTTACGGAGATGATTCAATCGGACCCGAATCTCAAACCCAGATTTGCATCCGCAACTGAATCCGTCGCCATGCGTCAGTGGGGCATTCCCTGCGGCGGCTGGGGTAAGGCCAAAGTTTCCGGCGATCGCGCCCTCCTCGTGGGCGATGCGGCTTGCCTATGCAACCCCCTGACCATGTTTGGCAGCGGCAACGCCATGGCCTCCGGCAAGCTGGCTGCGGAAGCCATTGCCCAGGCCGTCACCACAAACCGCTTCGATGCCAGCCACCTGGCTGCCTACGACGATGCCATCCAGCAGCTCACCCAGCGAGAATTCCAAGTAGCCCACCTAATGAAGCGCGTCGGCTCCCAGCGCTGGATCTTCAACCAGCTCGGCGGTCAGGGCTGGGTCAAAAACGCAGTCAAAGGCATCTTCCAAGAACAGGCAGAACCCATGCTGCGCCTCTAAATCGTCCGTCAGCTAAATTTTGAGGCCAAGACAGGCAACAGACAACCAGCCCACCCATCACCCTGACTTTAAAAATTGACACCCCACAGGTTTCTCCCCCTGCCATTCCCACCTCCCACCCTTCCCACTATGCTCTGTGCAGACTCTCTCCAGCAGATGGATGCCTTTCGCCACCTGCCCCCGGAACGCCTAGCCTGGGTGTGCGATCGCGCCACTCCGATCCATCTTGCACCCGGCCAAATCCTCGTCAGTGAAGGCGATCCACCCCAGGGCTTCTTCATCCAAGTCGCAGGCCAAATCACCGTCAGCCGCCTCAGCAACGGGATGGACATGCCCGTGGGTCGCCATGAAAGTCCTTCCTATTTCGGCGAAATTCAAGTCCTCACCGAAGACCTTGTTCCCGTTACCCTCACCGCCGATACCCCCACGGAACTGTATCAGCTCAACTGCTGCGACTTCTTGGATCTCGTCCATAGCTGCCGCGAGTTTGAAAAAGATATCTTTCGCACCGTGGGCCAGCGCTTGCGGGGCCTGGAGTCCTTCGTGCGCACCCGCGAGAAAATGGCGGCCCTGGGGACGCTGTCGGCTGGCCTGGCCCATGAGCTAAACAACCCCGCCGCTGCCCTGGTGCGGGTGATGAAGGACATTCAGCCTGCGGTGATGGAACTCCAGCGCATGAATTTGGTGTATGGCCAACATCAGGTGGATGATGACCACACGGCGGAATGGACAGCGATGCGCGATCGCGGTTTTGCCGCCATTGCCAACCCCAAGAACGATCCGCTGGAACAGGGCGATCGCGAAGAGGCCCTCACGCAATGGCTGGAAGACTACGGCGTGGACGAGGCTTGGAAGCTGGCCGAGCCCCTCGCGGCGGGAGAGGTTGAGCCTGCAACTTTGGACCGGCTGATGGGGCGCTGGCGCGATGGGGAGTCGGAGCTGCGAGACATGGGCATTCGCTGGCTCGCCCTGTCCTTCGATGTCATGGCCATGATTCGCAATGGCTTGGATGGAGCCGAGCGCATCTCCAAGCTGGTGCAGTCGATGAAGTCCTACTCCTACATGGACCGCGCCGCCCAGCAGCAGATCAACATCCACGATGGCATCGAAGACACCCTGCGCCTGTTCCAGTTCAAACTCAAGCATGGCGTCACCGTGAAGCGCCATTACGACCAGAGCCTGCCAAAGATCATGGCCTTTGGCAGCGAGCTGAACCAGGTCTGGACGAATTTGATTGATAACGCGATCGATGCCCTGGCGGAAGGCGTACCCAATGGTGCATCACCCACTATTGACATCCGCACCTGCCACAAGAACGGCCAGCTCCGTATCGAAATCGAAGACAATGGCCCCGGCATTCCCGCCGAAGTCAAAAGCCGTATCCTGGAACCCTTCTTCACGACCAAGGGCATGGGTAAGGGTTCCGGCTTGGGGCTAGATGTGGTGCGCCGCATCGTGGAAAATCGCCATGGGGGCAGCCTGCTGGTCGAATCTGCACCGGGGCGCACCTGCTTTATTGTGCTTTTGCCCCTGCTGGCCTGACGGCTATCAGGCAAGGCTGCTTGATAACAACCCATTTTTAGACGTTATCCCTGCATTGCTGCCGGATAATATCCGTATGGGGATGTTATCCGGCATGCTTCAGTATAATTACTTAACGTGAGCCAGCCCAGAACATTACAAATTCCTCACCACCGAGTCAGTGAACCCAGATATTTGCTCCTCGGTCCCCATGACACCCAGCGATCGCCCTCACCAACACTCCCACCACCTTGTCCTTTCCCTAACAAACATCATCCAGCCCCAGCCATCTCCGCCGTAGCACTTGGGGCGATCGCATAGTCCGGCAGGGCATGGGTTTCGACATAGTGGCGGTAGTCCTGGAACTGGCGATCGCACTCCGCCTCCGTCCAGCCACAATGCCGTTGCAATGTCTCCACCGTCGCGGCCAGGGCATCCCGGCCATAGTTAGAACGGTGGGCGGTAAGCAATCGCCGAAAGCCGAGATCCACCAGGGTTTGGGCCAGCTCAGTCTCGACGGCATAGACCACCTGGGCGCGAATATCCGGCAGGTCCGGCTGGAGGGTCTGGGCCAGGTCCGGGGCCTCGTCCACGAGCTTGAGCACAGCCCAGGCCCGCATCCCGTAGGTGTTGAACAGGTGCTCCAGGGTGGCGAGGGAGAGCTGCTGATCTGGGGCTGCATCGGTGCGGTACTTCTGCACGGCTTGGGTCAGGGCATCGGGGGTCAGGCCTTCGGCTCCGGGGAGGGGGCGATCGCCAGTCGTACAAATCGGCACCGCCTTACCCAGCTTGCGATAGGCCGCATCGGTCAGCTCTTCCCCCACTTGGCGATAGGTCGTCAGCTTGCCCCCCACCAGGGAGATCAGATTGCGGATGCCGCCGCCTTCGGCGCTGCTGTGATCCACCACCACATGGCTGCGGGTGATGCTGCTGGTTTTTTGGCCCTTGGCATAGGGCAGGGGCCGCATCCCCGAATAGGTAAAGCGCACATCCTCCCGGCGGAGTTGGGCCTGGGGCAGGATGCGGTTGGTCTCGGCCAGGAGGTAGTCAATTTCTGCATCGCTGGCCTTGAGGTCATCGGGGGCATCGGTGGTGCGCAGGTCCGTGGTGCCAATCAGGTATTTGCCCAGCCAAGGAATGATGAAATAGGGCCGACCGTCGGTTTCCGCTTCCACATACAGGGCTCCGCCGCTGGGGGCTCCGGGGAAGGGATCGACGATGATGTGGCTGCCCTTGGTGCCGCCGATCCAGCGCTGGGGGCTGAGGGGTTGGGCATGGCCGTTTTGCCAGCCCCGCTCTAGGACTTTGTCCACCCAGGGGCCTGCGGTGTTGATCAAGATGGCCTGGCGGGTGTCCAGCTCCACGGTCTCACCGCTGCGCAGGTTTTCAATTGTTAGGCTTTCGACCAGGCCGCCCTGGCTGGGCTGGGTCAGGCGGGTGGCGGCGCTGTAGTTGAGCACGGTGGCTCCAGCGGCCTGGGCGCTGAGGACGTTTTCGAGGCAGAGTTGCTCGGCATGGGCGGCCTGGGCATCGAAATATTGGGCGGCTCCGGTGAGGCGATCGCCCTTCACCCCGCGAAACAGTTGGCCAAAGGGCGCAGGCTTGAGCATCCGGTGGCCGGGCACCGTTCGGTCAAAGCTGAGCAGGTCGTAGAGAATCATGCCCAGTTGAACGAGCTGGGGGCCGCGCTTGCTGCCCCGATAGATCGGGATGGTCATTTGCAACGGCTGGACTAGGTGGGGGGCGTTGCGCAGCAGCAGTTCCCGCTCGCGCAGGGATTCGCGCACGAGGTTGAATTCCAAATACTCCAGGTAGCGGAGGCCGCCGTGGATCAGGCGGGAGGACCAGCCGACGGCTCCGCCAAAATCGCCCTTGTCGATCAGCAGGGTTTTGAGGCCGCGCAGGGCGGCGTCGCGAGCCGTCGCTGCGCCGTTGATGCCCCCTCCAATGACAATCAGGTCAAAGGGTTGAGCAGCCATTGCAGCGAGGTGTCCCATGATTTTGCAGGCGTGATGACTAAAGGGTGGGTGGGAGCGCTAATAGACTTGCTGCGAAATAAGCATGAAAATCACTAAAGCTCATTCTTGACCAGAATTTCAAGCATTCTCCTCTAATGCCGTAACAGGTCTAATGTGATCAACCACAAGCCAAGCTCAGGAAGCAAGTTTCAATTAGTCTGTTATATTGTACATCCTACCCACGAAACCCTCATAAATTAAGAGATTTCAACTGCAAAACTCAATCGCCCCTCTACCTGATAGGCTATGGTGTATAAATTATTCGTCTCACTATTCTCTAAAATATTAGTTTCCTCGCCCTTCTCCTAGACGTAATCAGATCTCACCAAACAGTATTCCTAACGGCTAGAAATCGTACCATGAGCGAAACATCTCAAGAAAACGAAAACCCGGTTCCCATAAGCAAAGAAGAGGCCACTGAAAAGTTCAATCTTGTTCGCGAATGATAAAGCATGAGGATGAGTTGATCAATGCTCGAATTAGCTGGTTTACCACATCCCAGGGGCTTTTATTTGCCACCCTTGGAGTCACAGGCGACATCAAGAACAATGAAGGCATCTTAATAATACTGTCCTTCCTAGGTATATCAACTTCGATTTCTACTTTTGAGTCTCTACGCCTGGCAAATTTTACAAGAAAAGAGCTGCGGGAATGGCTTAAAGGCTGGCGGAGAAATCATGTGATCAAAGCGAAAGATACCGGGGAAAAAATAGAATTTAAATATTTTTTCCCTGAACTTGCAGATTTTTCCTCCAACAAAAATGAAGAGCCTACAACGCAATTAATCAAAAAAGTTTTGCGAAATCTAGAATGGGCTATTCGCCCATGGAGATCATTCCCAATTCTCTTTGGCATGACTTGGATACTGTTACTAGCATATATTTTCGCATACAAGTAGAGGGGATATCAATGGGCTTAATCACTGCAAGGTTCTAGCTCAGGAAATCCCCCATCTGGTGACGTGTTTTCAGCATTTGGAAGCGAATCAACTCAAGACCTTTGCGCGGGACTACATGGAGGATAGCCACGAATTTAGCCGGGTGTCCCATTTTGCGGACCAGGTGGAGGGCGATCGCGCCGCTTTCAACCTCAGCCTGCGCCAATACCGCCGCCAAAACCCCTGGCTGATGTCCAACCTCTCGGGCACAGACCGCTTCAACCGCATCAGCGAATGGGGCCACACGCTCTTCTACGGCCTGCGCAAGTGCCCCAGCCCGCCGGAGTCTAGCCCCCTCCCATCTGCCCAGTACAAGCAGATCGCCATGGTGGCCCACATGGGGGGCAGCCCAGCCCAAACGGCCCTGCTGGACTGGCTCCAGATGGACCCCAGCCAATGGCGGTTGGTGTTGCAGACGCCGGGGCTCTCGCTCTCCAATGGGGAAGCGCTCCAGGGGTTGACGCTCCAGGATGGCCAGGCGGTGCTGCTGGAGCGAATGCCACAGCTGGAATAGTTGTGGACTGGCCCACTGGGTTGCATTTTTGGTTGCGTTTTTAGTTGTGTTTTAGTTGAATATGCAACTTTTTGAGCCGATTTACCCTGCTCCATCTCGTTTAAATCCCTATCTTTCCATTGCCCATGACTTCCCCCCGCTATATCATGGCCCTCGACCTGGGCACCACTGGTAACCGCGCCATCCTGTTCGATCACGAGGGCCAGATCGCAGGCCAGGCTTACAAAGAGCTAACCCAGCATTATCCCCAGCCGGGCTGGCTGGAGCACGATGCCACGGAGATCTGGGAGGCGGTGCGCTGGGCGATGGCGGCGGCGGTGGCCGATGCCCAGGCGGAGCCCAGCCAGATTGCAGCCATTGGCTTGACGGTTCAGCGGGAGACCTGTTTGCTGTGGGACAAGACCACTGGGGAGCCGCTGCATCGGGCGATCGTCTGGCAGGATCGGCGCACGGCGACCTTGTGTGAACAACTGAGGGCGGAGGGTAAGGCGGAGCTGGTTTATGAGAAGACGGGGCTGATTCTGGATGCCTATTTTTCGGCGACGAAGCTGAACTGGCTCCTGGATGCAGTCAAGCGCCAGGGCGTGACGGATCTGGACAATGTGCTGGCGGGGACGGTGGATAGCTGGGCGCTGTGGAATCTCACGGGGGGCAAGGTCCATGCCACGGACCACAGCAACGCCAGCCGCACGATGCTGCTGAATATTGATGGCCATGTTTGGGATCCGGAGCTGCTGGCGCTGTTTGGCATTCCCGCCAGCCTGATGCCGGAGGTGCGGCCCAGTCTGGGGGAATTTGGCTGGCTAGATCCCAGCATTCTCGGGGTGGAGATCCCGATTATGGCGGTGCTGGGGGATCAGCAGGCGGCGCTGTTTGCCCATGGCTGCGATCGCCCCGGTCTGCTCAAATGCACCTATGGCACGGGCAGCTTTCTGGTGGCCCACACCGGGGATGAGGTGGTGCGAGCCCCGCAGTTGCTGAGCACGATCGCCTGGAGTGAGGCCCAGGCAGCGGGCCAGCCCAAAGTCAGCTATGCCTTGGAGGGAGCGATGTTTACCAGTGGGGCCTGTATTCAGTGGCTGCGGGATGGGCTGAAGATCATTCAACATGCGGCGGATACGGATCAGTTGGCCCGGCAAGTGAAGGATACGGATGGGGTGTATTTTGTTCCGGCCCTGAGCGGGCTGGGGGCTCCCCACTGGGATATGTCGGCGCGGGGGGCATTTATGGGCTTGACGGGGGGGGCTCAGCAAGCTCATTTGGTGCGGGCGGTGTTGGAGGCGATCGCCTTCCAGGTGAAAGAAGTTGTCAATGCAGCCAATGGGGCGGGGAAAGACCCAATCGCGCGGCTGAAGGTGGATGGCGGTGCCTGTAAAAACGATTGGCTGATGCAGTTTCAGGCAGATGTGTTGGGCATTCCCGTGGAACGGCCCCAGGTGATCGATGCGACGGCCCAGGGGGTGGCCTTTGCGGCGGGGTTGGCGATCGGGTTTTGGGAAAGTTATCCCCAGGTCGTGGGAATGCGCCAGGTGGAGCGGCTGTTTGAGCCCCAGGCGCGCGGGGAGTTGGCGGCCCATTTTGAGCAATGGGAGGCGGCGGTCGCCAGGGCGAAGGATTGGGCCTAACGGGGCGCTTGGCCTGTCTGAATTTTGCTCTGTTCTCCAGCCATTGTTCTTCCTACAACTCCCATGCATCCCCTCCACCACCAAAGTCTCTCCCTTGACCATGCCGCCTTTGTTAAAACCCTGGCCACCCATGAAAATCTGCTGATTATCCAAGATTTGGATGGTGTCTGCATGGGCTTGGTCAATGACCCCCTGACCCGCACCATCAGCCCCGACTACCTGACGGCAACCCAGGCTTTCCACCCCCATTTCTATGTGCTGACTAATGGGGAACATACGGGCAAGCGCGGCGTGAATCGCATCGTGGAACAATGTCTGGCTGAGCAATGTCTGGCTGAGCAATGTCTGGCTCAGCAAAACTAGCTGTTGACGCAACAGAATTGCGAGAGCGAGGGGCCTATTTGCCAGGGCTGGCGGCGGG
>JAAUQQ010000127.1 GCA_012032745.1 Synechococcales cyanobacterium RM1_1_8 | reverse complement strand
TCGATTAAGAATTTGGAGCATCTCTATTGGAAAAACGCGAAGGCGATGTGGTCAATGCCCAGGGTTCAGTGGTGCAATATTTCCAGTGGATGCAGTCCGGCGAAGGGCAGTCGCCCGGCAGCTCGAAAATCCTCAAAGACATCTACGATTACAACAAGGATGATTGCGATTCGACCAAGGCATTGGCCGACTGGCTGCGGGAAATCCAGATGGATGCAGGCATTGTCTACTGTGCGACGGAATCGGTCAAGACCATTGAAGAGCAGCAAGTCATAGAGCAAACGCCAGCGGGGCAGTTGTCGATGGAACTGCTAGAAGAAATTACTCCCCAGCCTTGGACGGAGAAGCTGGCGCTGGAACCCGGTGGCAAGCGCTTGCTGGGCCACTTGCTGGAGTTCCACCGTCGAGAAGCGAAACCCTTCTGGTGGAAGCGGTTTAGCTGGCTGATTGCCGATGAGAGCGATTTGGTGGATGAGTTGGATTGCCTGGCCGGGCTCCAGCGCACCCAGGCTCTGCCCGAAAGGTGAAGCAATCCTGGGCCTTTGAATATCAGTTTGAGCCGGGCCAGGGGACGAAACTGAAGGCGGACACGACTTGCTGGATGACCCAGAGCGAGGCGATCAAAGATTGCTCGCTGATGGATGTGGATGCAATCACTGGGATCGCGCGAATCAAAATCAGTGATAAAAAGCTGAAGATGATTCGGGAAGAAGAACCGAACTGGGAGCCCCCCAGCCGAACCAGTCTGATGGATATGACCCAGATTCGCACCGGGCAGATTTCCGATGCGATTTTGGAGACAGTTCAGACCTGGAAAGATAGCAGCGAATTGCAGCCTGCCCTCGCGGACTTCCTGGAACGGAGCAATCCCAGGGTGCTGGGCCATGCCGGTGGCCCGCTGATTCGCGCAGGGGAAGATCTGCTGCCGGGGACGTTGCGGGTGATCTCAAACCTCAACAACAGTTGTCTCTGCATCCAAGGTCCACCGGGTAGCGGCAAAACCTTCACCGCCGCCAAGGTCATTCTCAGCTTGCTCCAGCAGGGCAGGACCGTTGCTGTTTCCGCCAACAGCCATGCCGTGATCTTCAACCTGCTGGCGAGAGTTCAGGGCTACAGCGAAGAGACCAATGCTAGGTTTGGCATCGCCCAAATCCCTAGCAGCACTGAAAAGGCCAAGGCAAAAGCGGGGGTCGCCTTCAAAAAGAAAATCACCGAAGCCCTACCCCCAGAATTCCAGTTGGTTGGCGCAACGGTCTTCCAGCTATGCCGACCCGAAGCTGTGGATCAATTCGACTATCTGTTCATTGATGAAGCGGGGCAGGTTTCTCTGGCCAATCTTGTGGCCCTAGCTCGTTGTGCCAGCAACCTAGTGTTGATTGGCGATCCGATGCAGCTAGAGCAACCGATTCAGGGCAGCCACCCCGGCGAGAGCGGCGAATCGGCCCTGGGCTATTTGCTCAATGGCAAGGCAACGGTGCCGGAGGATCTGGGCATTTTCCTGGGGGTGACCTACCGCATGGAACCGGCGATCGCCCGCTACATTTCCGAGGGCATTTATGAAGGCCGCCTTAGGCACCATCCCGATACCCAGCACCACCGCTTGGCACTGGAGCCGGTGATTGGCCCCAGCGGCTGGGTGCTGACCCGCAGCAGCGGCATTGCGGTGGTGCCGGTGGCGCATCAGGGCAATGGTCAGGCCAGCGATGAAGAGGTTGAGGTGATTGCTGAGATGGTGGAGCAACTGTTGGGGGTGGGGTATGCGAGCGATCGCGGCGATCGCACGGGCAGCCTCAGTCTCGATGATATTCTGATCGTTACGCCCTACAACCTCCAGGCGGGCCAGCTCCGCGCCCAGCTCGGCGAAGATGCCCGCATTGGCACGGTTGATAAATTCCAGGGCCAGGAAGCGCCGATTGTGATTATTTCCATGGCTGCAAGCACAACTGAAGATGCGCCTCGGGGCATTGAGTTTTTGCTGAATCGCAATCGGCTGAATGTGGCGGTGTCGCGGGCGCAGTGTTTGGCGATCGTTGTGGCCAGTCCGGCCCTGGCCACGGCGAGCTGCACCACGCTGGAGCAAATCACTCAGGTCAATTTATTCTGCAAGCTGGTGGATCTGTCTAGCGCAGACTAGAAATGTATCAAATCGCATTGTTGTTCCCTCCCTGTAATGCTCCTGTGTGGGCACTGGTTCCGCGTGAAGAGAGACACGAATCCTGTCTCTTCAAGGGATACAGCAATATCGTCAGAGGCTGTAAAAGCCTAGAATGGCTCGCTCGCTGGCTGCTAAAACGGAAACACACGGGGGGCCAACGTCACGGTAATCGCCCAAAACATCAGATTCAGCGGAATGCCCACCTTCATGAAATCCGTGAAGCGATAGCCCCCAGGGCCATAGACCATCAGGTTCGTTTGATAGCCAATCGGCGTGGCAAAGCTGGCGGAAGCACCGAGCATGACGGCGATCGCAAAGGGCATAAAATTCACCCCCAGACTCTGGGACACCGACAGCGCCACGGGAAACACCAGGGCAGCAGCAGCATTATTGGTCACCACCTCGGTCAAAATTGTGGTTGCGCCGTAAACCAACGTCAGGGCCAGCCAGGGATTGTTGTCAGCGGGGGCGAGGATGAAGCTGGCGATCGCCCCCGCCGCCCCGGTCACCTCCAGGGCCTTGCCAATGCCCAGGGCCGCTGCAATCACCAGCAACAGCGACCAATCGATGCCCCGCAAGGCCCGATCCACCGCACAGCAGCGCGTGACCACCATCAGCACCGCCGCCGCCACTGAGCCCAGGAGCATATCCACCCAGCCCAGGGCCACTGCCAAGACCATGGCCAGCAAAATCGCCAGGGCCACCGGAGCTTTGTCATGCTGAAGCGGTTCAGAGTTGGGGATGCCGCTAATCAGATAAAAATCGCGGGAGGCCCGCTGCAAGTTCAAGAATGAGGGATGGGCCTCCAACAGCAGGGAATCGCCGGGTTGGAGGGCGATGTCGCCGATTTTGCCCTGGATGCGATCGCCATTGCGGGCCACGGCCAAAACCACCGCGTTGTAGCGTTTGCGAAACTGGCCTTGGCGGATCGTGGTTCCCGCGAGGGGCGAGGTATTAGAAACCACAGCTTCAATCAAACAGCGCTCCGTCGGGGAGACATCGAGCTTGGTGGTCTGATTGGTGGCGGGCTGGAGGCCGCGCATTTTTTTCAGATCGACGATGGAATCCACCATGCCCATGAACACGAGCTGATCGGCCTCTTGCAGCCGCTCCAGGGGGCTGACTGCTGTGATACTGCGCTCGCCTCGGATAATTTTGCCCAGGTAGAGGCCCGGCAAATGGCGCAATCCCGCCTGTTCAATGGTTTTGTTGGCCAGGGGGCTGTGGGTTTCCACCACCATCTCAACGGTGTATTGGCGAAGGTCATCCTGTTCGCTGAGCACGGCTTTGCGGTTGGGTAACAGCCGGTGGCCGATGGTCAGCAGGTAGATGCAACCGGCGATCGTACAGGGCAAACTCACCGCCGTCACGTCAAACAGCCCCAGCCCCGGCAGCTTGGCCTGGGAAATAATCAAACCATTGACCACCAGGTTGGTACTGGTGCCAATGAGGGTGCAGATCCCCCCAAAAATCGCGCCGTAGCTGAGGGGAATCATCAGCTTGGAGGGGCTGATGCGCAGTTTCTTGGCCCAGTCGCCGACCACTGGCACAAACATGGCAACGATGGGGGTGTTGTTTAAAAAGGCACTCATGCCGACGATGGGAAACAGCAGCCGTACCAGGGCAGCGGTCTGGCCCTTGGGCAAACCCAAGAGATTTTGAGCAATCCAGGTCAAGCCGCCGGTCTGCTCCACCCCGGCAATGACGATAAACAGCACGCCCACGGTGACCATGCCGGGGTTGCTAAATCCCGCTAGGCCATCTTCCACGCTGAGCACGCCGCTGACCAGCAGCACCGCCAGTCCGCCCAGAAAGACCATATCCGCAGGCAGGCCGGTGCAGGCATTGAGAAATAACGTCCCGAGCATGACCCCAATGGCCATGCCTGCCTGCCAGGACAGCCCCAGGCCCTGGGTGAGCAGAAGCGCCAGCCCAGCAAGGCAGGCAATGAGCAGTGCATTTGTAAGACTCAGGAGCGGCGGCTGGGTGGTTTGGGCGCGAGTGGCTTGCCCCTTGGCCCGCCGAGGTAAAAGTTTTGCATAGAGGCTAGCTCCAAGGCGATCGGGCCGTAATGAATCGTTCGTCTCGGGAAACTGTATCACACTTGTATTCAAATACAATTGAACTTCAATCTAGCTTGATGTTGATTCAGTTTTGGGCTGAATTATAAAGAGCTTGTCTTTAAACTAGATTTTTCAGGCACATTGAATAGAGCAGTGGTGTGATGGCAAGGGGGCTCAGGATGGCGGCAGGCGAGATTATGGCAGACAAGCTGGCGATGGATGGAGCGGCGATGGGAGCGCAGGTTGGGCGCAGTGCGCCAGAGATTGAAAGGAAAGTTGAGTCCCAGATTGAGGCTGGAACACAGGCTAAGAAACAGGCCGAGAACCTCGCTGAGGCCGAAACCCAGGCTGAGCTGATGGCTGCCCTGTTGGAGCAGGTTGCCCTGTTTCGCGGGCTCCAGCGTTCGGACTTGGCCGCAGCCCTCCAGGGTGAGCGGCTGGTGGCGGAGAAGCTCTATTCCAGTCGCCCGGTTTACACGGCCTTTCGACCGGGCAGCTCCCTGAACTTTCTCTACGGCATTCTCAGCGGCGGCCCCGTGATTGTGCGCAGCACGCCCCTAGATCGGATTATTGCCATGACCTATGGGGGCAGTTGCTTTGGGATGCAAAACCTGGCGTTCGGCTATGGCTTAGTCAGCCAGGGCTTTCCCAGCCAGGTGGAGGCCTATAAAACGACGGACATTGTCAAAATTCCGGTGGCGGCGGTGGAGCGTCTCTATCAGCAGGATGGGGGATTTCGCGATCGCTACGCCTTGCTCTTCGGCCTGCGGGACAAATTTCAGTATCATTTGCTCAATTGCAGCACCTACCCGCCCCAGGCGGTGGCCTCGCTGCTGCGGGCCTTGGTCTATCAGGAGCGCTCCCTGGGAATACAGCCCCAGGCGGATGGGATTTTTCGTTTTGATCTGCCGGTGGATTTGATTGCGCGGGCCTGTCAGCTCAACCATCGCACGGTCGAGCAGGTGTTGAAGGGGATGGTGAAGGTGGGGCTGTTGCAAAAGGCCAAGGGGGAGGATTGCGATCGCGTCACGGTCCTTGATCCCGAGGGGTTGAAGGAGGTCTATGGGGCGACCCGAGATAAGGTGAGCTGGTGGCCGTTGAAGTAGGCAGCGATCGCTTTAACTCGGTCAATCATTTGATCTAACTTGAAGATTCACTGAAGATCAAAAACCTCGGAGTTCGCCATGACCCTCTATGACCTACAGCAAGAAGTTCTGCGCCTCAGCGCCACAGATCGCTGGCAACTCGCTCAGTGGATTCTCTCCCTGCTCAAACGCGACAGTTTCATGTCTGCGATCTCTCCTTTGGCTTGCCCCGAGCCCCAAACCTACGCTTTGCTAGATCTGGCCGGTAGCTTGCCCCCGGAGGATGCAGCACAGATGCAACAGGCCGTTGAAGATTGCAACCAGGTAGATATCAATGAGTGGTAATTATCTACTTGACACCAACATCATCATCATTGCTTTTCTGGCTGGGGAATCAACGGTTGTCATTGCCAGAAAATGATATTTGGATTGCCGCGATCGCGCAACAATATGAATTAACGTTAGTTTCACGCGATCAGCACTTTCAAGAAATTGAAAATCTCAGGTTAGAAATCTGGTAGCCCTCCTCCGATAGCAGGTTGATACCCTGGGCACCCACCCCACAAGTCACCCCACCAGCCAGAGCCCGAGTGGTTACGCCTGATAAATGTCAAACATCGATTAAAATACACCTGTACCAAGCCCGCCCCCGCCTGGCCCGCCCCATGCAAATCCTCTCCGTCACCCTGCGGGACTTCAAGATTCACCGCGATCGCCAATTCACTTTCCAGCCCGGCATCAACGCCATCTGTGGCGAAAACGGTGCGGGCAAGACCAGCATCCTCGAAGCGATCGCCTGGGCGCTGTTCGGCTACGATAGCGGCTACAAAAAAGAACAGTTGCGCTACCAAGACAGCAAAAGCGCCGAGGTCACCGTTGAATTTATCTCCAGCCTGGATGGCCGCACCTATCGCATCCAGCGGGAAACAGCCAAGAGTCGGGGCGATCGCTACATCATTTTCGATCCCCAGCTCAAGGTCCAAATCGATGACATCCACAAAATTGAAGATGCCCAGCGCTGGCTCTGTGACCACATTGGCCTGCCCAAAGGCACGGAGCTGGCCAAGCTATTTGCCGATGTGATTGGTATTCCCCAGGGCACCTTCACCCTGGATTTCCTCAAATCTGCCACAGAGCGGCGCAAGGTGTTTGATCCGATTTTGAAAGTGGCTGAATACAAAGAAGCCTACGCCAAGTCCCTGGGTTTAGAAACCTATGCCAAACGCCAAACAGAGTTGATTGAACAACAGATTTGTCAGGTGAGCGATCGCCTCACCGACTGGGATCAGTTGAAACAACAACACTGCGACCAAAGCGAACAGCTCACCCAGGCCCAAACCCGCCTCGCGGCCCTCCAGCAGGAGGTCGCAGCCCTGGCCCAAGACCGCAACCAGCTCAAGGCCACAGCGGACCAGATCGCCGCCCTCAGTCACCAAGCCGAACGCACCGCCGCCCAGGCCAGCGCCCAGCAGGCCCAGGTCCAAAGCGCCGCCGAGCAAACTGAAACTGCCGCCGCTGCCAAGGCCGCCTGCGATGCCAGCCAGCCCGCCCACCAAGCCTATCTCGCTGCTGAAGCCGCTCTCCAAGACCTGGCCCAGCAGCGCCAGGAGCGCGATCGCCTCCTAGATGACCAAGCCAGCCAGCAACGACAGCTCAACCAGCTCCAAGTTCAACAAGCGACCATCACCAGCCAGCTCAGCCAGCTCGAAGCTACCCAACAAAAGCTCACAGCCCTCAAACCCCAAGTGATCGAGCAAATGCAGCTCGAAGCCCAGCAGCAGGAACAGCAAAAACTCGTCCAGGCCTTCCAAGCGCAACAGGCTGAACTAGATCGGTTGCAAGAACAACAGAAAATACAACAGCAGCAGCTTCCGATCCTCAGCCAAGACATTGAACGACTGGGGGGACTGGCCGAGGCGATCGCCCAGCTCCCCCAGCTCGAAGCCCAAATCCACCAGCTCCAGAATCAGCTCGGCCAGGTCAGCGCTGCCCAGCAATTCAGCCAAACCCTTAGCGGCCTGGTGGCTAGCAGCAAAAAGAACCAGCAAACCCACCGCCGCCAGGTCAGCCAAGCGATCCAAGCGATCCAGGCATTTCAGGGTGCCCAGACGCTCCAGAATGCCCCCCTACAGACCGTCCTCAACCAGGCCAGCCAGACCCTCGAAGCCGGGGCCGAACTGCACAAAGCGGACCTAACCCAGCTCCAAGGCCGCCTCGCCGAGCTAGAAAGCCAAAGCGATGCCGCCCAGCTCCAGCGCCAGCTCAAAGACCTGCGGGCCCAGTTCAAAACCTGCCAGCGCAGCAGCCTGGAATACGAAACCCTGCCCCAAAAGCAGCAACAGCTCGCCGAGCTTCACCAGGCAGCCCAGATCCTGGAGCAGCGCCTCGGGCAACTGCGCACCGACCTCGCAGCGGGCGAAACTCTGGAGCTAGAGCTACAGACCATCATGGAGCGCCTCCAGGCCCTGGGCAATCCCCGCACCCAATCCCAAATCCTTAGCCAGCAGCTCGCAGCGGAGCCAGACTTGCGACAGCAACAGCAAGCCCTGAATGATCAACAAGCCGCCTTTGAGCAGGCGATCGCCCAGCTCACCCAGCAGCTTCAAAGCTTTGCAGACCTAGACCAGCAGCTTCAGATCCAGGAAGCTGCGAAGCAATCCCACAGCCTCGGCTACCGCACCTATCTCCAAAACCAGAAAACAGCGGAGAGCTTGGGCGATCGCCAACAGCGCCAGCAGCAACTCACCGCCCAGCTCGAACAGTTGCAAGCTCAACAATGTCTCACCCAGCAGCGCCTCGCCGAAGCCAGCGCCGACTACGACCCCGCTGCCTTCGCCCAGCTCGAAACCCAATACAGCGATGCCAAACAGCAGCAGGACCAGCTCGCTGGAGCCCTGCCCGGTCTCCAGCAGGAACGAGCGCGCCTCGGCCAAGAACTCGACCAGCGCCAAGCCTGGGCCAACCAGCGGGCAGCCTTGCAGATCCAGCTGGGGGAAAAGCAGCGGCTCCAGCAGTTCATCGGCGATGCCCGTCGTATCTACAACCAGAGCGGCCCCAGAATCACACAGTTTTATTTGAATGAAATTGTGCGGGAGAGCGATCGCCTCTTCCGCGAACTGATGAATCGCCAAAACGTCGCCCTCAACTGGACAGAAGACTATGAAATTCAAATCCAAGAAGGCAGCGTTTGGCGCGGCTTCAAGACCCTTTCTGGCGGCGAACAAATGGCCGCTGCCCTGGCAGTCCGCCTGGCCCTGCTCAAAGTTTTGGCTGAACTAGACATCGCCTTCTTCGATGAGCCCACCACCAATCTCGATCGCCCCCGCCGCCAACAGCTCGCCGAAGCCCTGGGCAATCTCAGATCCTTTCGCCAGATCTTCGTCATCAGCCACGATGACACCTTTGAAGCCGTGACTGAGGCCGTGATTCGCGTTGAGCGCGAGGCCGCCTAGGGAGAAGACTTGAACCCAGCCCAGCATCGCCCGAGGACAGCTTTAGGCGGTAACTGCGTATTTACATTGTCTCTTAAAGTATAAAAACAAGATAAAATACCTCTAAATCCCTGAAATTGCGCATTTACGCTACCGCAGGGGTACATTAGAAGACGTAATTCACCTGTATCTAATGGCCATCAACCTGCCTCAAAGGTTGAGCCCTTGGCCCATTAGAACTTCCACCATGAAGAAAATTTACGTCCTCGACACCAACGTGCTGCTGCATGACCCATCGGCGATGCTGCGCTTTGAGGACAACGACGTTGTATTGCCCATCACTGTTATCGAAGAGCTCGATCGCTTCAAAAAGCAGCCCCAGATGACCGGTCGCAATGCCCGCCAAGTCAGCCGCACCCTAGATGAACTACGCGCCCAAGGCCACTGATGGATGGCATCGCCATCAACAATGATGGCGGAAAGTCGGGGGGACAGTTGCGCGTTGCCCTCTCCCACCGGGAAACCATCAACGCCCTGCCCCCCGGCTTCGAAGGCGACCTCGCCGACAATGCCATCCTGGCCGTGGCCCTGGAACTCCAGCGCAATTCCATCCCTAAGTATCCTGTTGTTGTTGTCAGCAAAGATACAAACCTCCGCATCAAGGCCGATGCCCTGGGCCTGGCGGCAATGGACTACGAAACAGACAAAGTGGATGTGGAAGGCATCTACACCGGGGCGCGGGAGGTGCTGGTCAGCGCGGAGACCATGGCCGAGATGTTTCAACATGGTGGCATTCCAGTCGAAGCAGCCGATGGGAGCCTGTTGCCCAATGAAGTTTTGACCCTGGTGGATTCATCTCGGCCCTCCCACACGGCCCTGGCCATTGTTGATGGCAACCACCGCAAAATTGTCCCCCTAGAAAAACTTCCCTATGTGGGAATTTCGCGCATTCAAGCCCGCAACCGTGAGCAAAAGTTTGCCTTTGAAATTTTAATGCGTGATGAGATTAAACTCGTGACCCTGGTGGGTCAGGCGGGGACGGGCAAGACGCTGTTGGCGATCGCCGCTGGCCTGCACAAAGTCGCCGACGAGGGCATCTACAGCCGCCTGCTCATTGCCCGCCCCGTCATTCCCATGGGCAAGGACATTGGCTATTTGCCCGGCGACATGACCGAAAAGCTCACCCCTTGGATGCAGCCTCTGTACGATAACTTTGACTTGATGATGGGCACCCAGGACAACCGTGATAAGCCGGCCCACTGGCGCAGGGGCCATGAGGAATTGATGGAGCGGGGGCTGCTGCAAATTGAAGCCCTGACCTATATCCGGGGCCGGACGATTCCCAATCAGTTTTTGGTGGTGGATGAAGCCCAAAATCTGACGCCCCATGAGGTCAAAACCATTTTGACCCGAGCCGGTGAGGGGACGAAAATCATTCTGACGGGAGACCCCGATCAAATTGACAACCCCTATGTGGATGCTGCCAGCAATGGCTTGATGTATGCGGTGGAACGGTTCAGGGGTGAGCCCCTGGCGGCCCATGTGACGCTGCTGAAGGGGGAGCGATCGCCCTTGGCAGATCGGGCCGCAGCGCTGCTGTAAGCCTATCGCTTAAGCCTTGGCCCAGAGCGCCGCCGCCGCTCGCTGGCTCTCCCAGACCAGCTTGGGCAAATCAATCTGGCTAAACTGGCCCCGCTCAATTACCTTGCGGCCATGGATAAAGCTGTAGTCCACCTGGGGCGGCTGGCAGAAAATTAGCGCCGCCACCGGATCCTGCGCCCCCACAAAGGTCGGCTGATCTAGATTAAAACCAATCAAATCCGCTGCCATGCCCGGAGCCAGCACCCCTACATCATCTCGGCCCAACACCTTTGCTCCCCCCACCGTCGCCAGCTCCAGCGCCTGTCGAGCCGTGATCGCCGCTGCATTGCCCTCCCGCACCCGCGCCAGCAAAAACGCCATGCGGGCTTCACTTAGCAGATGGGTCGCATCATTGGAGGCCGCCCCATCAACCCCCAAACCCACCGCCACGCCCTGGTCCAACATCTTCCGCACGGGAGCAATGCCGCTGGCCAGGCGACAGTTGCTACAGGGACAGTGGGCGACCCCCGTGCCGCTGCGGGCAAATTTTTCGATGCTCTGGTCGCTCAACTGTACACAGTGGGCATGCCAAACGTCCTCCCCCAGCCAGCCCACGGACTCCGCATAGTCCCCCGGCGTCAGGCCAAACTTTTCCAAGCTGTAGGTGACATCATTGGGATCTTCCGCGAGATGGGTATGCAACCGAACCCCCCCCGAGCCAATCCCAGAGCTGCCCCCAGCTCCCCCATAAGCACGGGCCAAGGCCGCCGATTCCCGCATCAAATCTTGGGAGACCGAGAAGGGTGAACAGGGTGCCAGTACAACCCGAACCATGGCGTAGCGGCTGGAGTCATGGTATTGCTCGATCAACCGCTGGCTGTCGCTGAGAATGGCAGGCTCTTTTTCCACGAGGCTATCCGGCGGCAATCCTCCCAGGCTTTCGCCGACGCTCATGCTGCCCCGGCTGGCGTGGAAGCGCAGCCCCATCTCTTGGATCGCCTCGATCTCATCATCCAGGGTGCAGTCGTTGGGAAAGAGATAGAGATGGTCACTGGCGGTCGTGCAGCCCGACAGCATCAGCTCGGCGGCGCAGAGCTGGGCGCTGATGCGAATGTCGGCGGCAGTGAGGTTGGCCCAGAGCGGATAGAGACCCTGGAGCCAGCCAAACAGCTCGCTGTCTTGGACGGCGGGAATGGTGCGGGTCAGGCTTTGGTAAAAGTGGTGGTGGGTGTTGATCAAGCCAGGCAGGACGATGTGGCGATCGCCCAAATCCAGCACCTCATCCGCTTGATCCGCTTGATCGACCAGATCGGCGGTGGTGCCCACCTGTTCAATCACATGGTCGCGAATTAGCAATGCGCCCTGGCGGATCTCCTGGCGATCGCGATTCATGGTCACCAGGGTATGGATATTCTTGATCAGCAGCGTTGCCATAGGGATAAATTTGGGGCCTGGTGTCGGTCTAGTTAACTCAAATGAATCTGTAAATAGAAGATCAATAATCGATTTTTAGACTAATCACTCATCCACAATAAGCCCATCTAACCTCAGCCAGGCAATCTTGGCAATCTCCGCCAGGGCATTGTCCTGCTCCACCGCTTGACTCTGGCGCAGACGCTGCTCGAAGGCATCTAAAATACTGCTTTTATCGTGGTACTTGACGGCAATAATAAACGGGAAGCCAAAGGTGGTTTTATAGGCATTATTTAGCGACTGAAAACGCTCAAACTCAGATCCTGAGAGCTGATCTAGGCCGACGCTGGACTGTTCCTGGACCGAGGCCTCCGCCATGGCAGCCTTCGCGCCCAAATCTGGGTGGGCGCGAATCAGGTCAAGCTGCTGGGCCGGATCTAGGGAGGTCATCACGCCCACCATCGCCTCATACAATGCCGCCTTGGTGGCAAAGGGCCGCTGGAGCCAAGTTGCCTCAGCAATGCTGGGCGTCTCCTCGAACACCGGCCCCAGCAGCGCCACAAAACTCTCTTGGTCTAGCTGGTTGAGGTGGGA
>JAAUQQ010000126.1 GCA_012032745.1 Synechococcales cyanobacterium RM1_1_8 | reverse complement strand
GGTGGGCCGGATTGGTGATGATGCGGGTTTTGCGCAGGCGGACGGGGGCGCAGAGGGAGGCGAGGGCGCGGTTCCAGATTAGGGTGTAGAGTTTGGCTTGGTCGCCGCTGAGCTGGGGGGCGAGGGTGGCAGGGGTTTGGTGGATGTGGGTGGGGCGGATGGCTTCGTGGGCGGCTTGGGCGTTCTGGCTGTTCCTATGGGCAGCGGCTTGATGTTTGGCGGCGCTTGGGCTGAGGTTCTCAGGGTCGTTTTGCTGGAGGTAGGCGCGCACGTCAGCTTTGAAGGGCTCCGCCAGGACAACGGAGTCGGTGCGCATGTAGGTGATGTGCCCGGCTTCGTAGAGGGATTGGGCAATTTTCATTGTGCTCTCGGGGGAGAGCTTGAGGCGGGCTCCGGCGGATTGCTGGAGGCTGGCGGTGATGAAGGGAGGCGGGGGGGGATTGGTGGGTGATTTTGCCTGCGATGGAGATGACGGTGTGGGGGTGGCGGCGGGCGATCGCCAAGATGCGATCGGCTTCGGCTTGGTGAGTCACGCGATCGGATTCGGGGCTGTCCGGGGCCGCTGCCTTGCCTTTGCTGTCTTTGCTTGGCTTCTGGGCGGGAGCGGTCTGTTTTTTGTTCGGGTCTTTGCAATAAAAAGCCTTGAAGCCTTCGCTGTATTGGCTCCAGATGCTCCAGTAGTCTTCGGGCTTGAAGGCGAGGATCTCTTTTTCGCGCTGGCAGATCAGGTGGAGGGTAGCGCTCTGGACGCGGCCCATGGATTTGGCACCGTTTTGCAGGGGCCAGACGATGTGGCGGCTGCCTTTGTAGCCGACAAGTTTGTCGAGGCAGTCGCGGGCGCGGCCTGCGGCGATCAGGTTTTGGTCGAGCTGGGTGGGGTTGGCGATCGCTCGCTGCACCGCCGCTGGGGTGATTTCGCTGTAGGTGACGCGGTGGGGGTTTTTGAGCCGGAGGGCCTGTTGGATGTGCCAGCCGATGGTTTCGCCTTCGCGATCGGGGTCGGTGGCGATGTAGACCTGGCTGGCGGTTTTGGCGGCCTGGCGCAGGTCGCTGAGGACTTGTTTGGCGCGGGGGCTGCGGGGAAGGTAGCGGCAGGTGATGTGGGTTTGGCCGGGCTCCAGGGCAAGGTCAAAGCCCAGGGCATCTTCGCCATCGTTGGCCAGTTCGCGCACGTGGCCCATGCTGGCTTTGACGGTCCAGCCGGGGCCGAGGATTTGGCTGAGTTTGCGCAGTTTGCCGGGGCTTTCGATTAGTAGCAATTTCGACATGGCGGCAGGCTCACGATCCCCTAAGCTGTGGGCTGGTGTGAAGCATTGTAAAGCTGCTGATTCAGCGGCTGTCGTTTGGATAGTACAAGTAAACCATTAAGCTTCGGGATTGGCCAGCAAATGTTGCAACTTAAAGCATGGGTGCCGAACCGAGCGGTGCCGGAAAAAACGGTGCTGGGTCCATGAACAGCGCTTCTCCCCCCGTTCAGCAGCCCGCCGAAATCTTTGTCCAGGCGATCCAGGATTGTCAGGGCAAGTCCTACCCACTTTTTTTGCGCAGCCAGGGCGATCGCCATTGCCTGATGATCTACGATGGCGCGATCTGCGTGGGCCAGGCCCGCTATGCCTGGCAGGGCAATGGCGTTTTGACCTTGGATGACATTGCGATCGCCAACCGAGTGCCCACCGTTCCCAATGCCTGGCAGCGCCTCCAACAGCGGCTCTTCAAAACCGAGCCCCCAGCAGTCAGCTATCGCCAGCGCGGCCTGGGCAAGGCCCTGCTCGCCAGCATCCTCGACCAAGGCCAGCGGCTGGGGGCCACGGTCCTACTGGGGGAAGTCTTCCAGCCCGATGTGGACAACAACCCCGACCTGCTGGCCTGGTATCAACGGCGCGGCTTCCAGGCCACACCGCCCACCCCTGGCGAAGACAGCGAGGATCTACTGGCAAAAATCAGCCTCCCCCTCTCACCCCCCCAAACCCCGTAGGAGCATGGCACGGTGCGATATCCCTAAGATGTTTCATCGAACCACTGATTGGCGATGCCGCACCAGGATTGGATGTAGGGTTTGTGGTCGGGGTTTTCCGGATCGATCGCCGCCGTAAACCCAGGATTCTCAGCACGAAACCGCTGATCAACCTCGCTCCAGTTCGCCGGTTTGCCTTGGGTTTGTTCAAAGCGATCGGCTCGCTCTAGCACCGCCTGGCGACAGTCCTCGCCGTCTGAGCTGCGGAAGGAAGGCAGGGCAATCGTGGGGACTTCGACCTGGGGCAGGGATAGCTGGGGCAGAGAAAACTCTGGCCAAGCCACCTGGGGCAGCGCAGCCGTGGGCAGGCTGGGCCACTGCCAGGCCGCCATCTGGGGCAGAAACAGCCGCAGCACGGCAGCTCGGCCCAGGCCAAAGATGCAGAGCAGGGCAATGCTGGGGGCCACGAGGCGGTAGAGCAAGAAGGCCAGGATGGTTTGGCCCTGGATGAGGGGCTGGATGTACCAGGGGTAGATTTCCTTGAAGGTGGTGGGAAAGGTGGTCGTGATCGCTTGGCGGCCTATGGCAACGGTTTTGGGGGCAACGGTTTGGGGGGCGAACGGTGCTGAGGGGCGACGGGCTGGGGCAAATTTGCTCTAGCAGCAATTGTTTTAGCAGCAGTCGTTTTAGGAGAAATAATTTCTGGGGAAATAGCATCGCTAGGAGCCATCCTGACCGGAGCCTGGACTTGGGTGCCATGGGGACCGGACGTGGGCGGGGTGCTGCTGAGCTTGGCAGCGATCGCGCTGGGATCAATGGCCGCCACAGAGGTTTGGGGCACAGCAGCAGAGCCGACCCCCTCACCTGTGGCCAAGGCCGATGGGGGTTCTACAGAGAGGGGCTCGATCACAACCCCCAGTCGTTGCGCCATAAACGCCGCCACCGCTTCTACCCGGCTGAACCGATGGTTGGGATAGGGATGACTGAGGCGTTCGATCAGCTCCACCATCGGCCCAGACAGCCCCTGCTGCCAATGGTGGGGAGCCAGGTCCGCTGGGTTGGGGTTGCCGGTGAGCAGGGCGATCGCGCTCATGCCCAGGGCATAGAGGTCGCTGCTGGGGTCGGCCAATCCATGGGCCTGTTCTGGGGCTGTGAAGCCCTGCTTGGCGATGATGGTTTTGGAGCTGGTTTTGGAGCTGGTTTTGGAGCTGGGGCTGAACCGCTGAGGGGTTTGGGCAATTCCGTAGGCAGCTTGCTTCGCAATTGCCTGTTTGACGCTGCCAAAATCGAGCAAGACCGGCTTGCCCACCTGAGGGTCAAAAATGATGTTGTCGGGGGCGATGTCCCGATGGATCACCGGGGGCCGGTGGTTGTGGAGATAGGCCAGCACCGGCAGCAGATCCTGGAAAAATTGCAGCGTCTGTTGCTCGGTGAAGGGGCGGCGCTGGAGGTGGTGCTGGTAGGTTTCGCCATCGATATATTGCTGCACCAAAAACAAGCGGGGGGCGGCGTCCTGGACTCCCTGCCAGCTAAAGGCATCGATGTAGGCGGGAATTTGGGGATGATTGAGGCTGCGCAACACCTGGGCTTCGCGGTGGAAAAGCTGCTCTGCCTTGGCCAGGGCAGAGCCCTGGAGGTCGCCCTGGGGCAGGAATTCCTTGAGGGCGCAGGGGGCGGGGTTGGGGCTGTGGCTATCCTGGGCCAGGTAGGTCTGCCCCAGGCCACCGCGACCCAGGGGTTTGAGGATTTTGTAGCGATCGCCAATCAGGGGGGAGGAGATCATGTCGAGGGCGGTGTGGGTGGGGCCAGCAGGGATCGGGCCAGGGATTGGAGGCCAGGGATTGGGCCAGCAATTTTACGGGGGACAGGCTTGGCTACAGCTTCGCTGACGGAAATTTCGGAGTTTGGGTTGCGCGATCGCCATTATTTTCTCGCATTATTCTCTCGGAATTGCCATGGCCCTACCCAGAAATGGGTAGCGTTTAATTTCCAGTGTTTGTCTCAAAATGTGCCGCCAGCCCACTGCGCTGATAATACTTGCCAGGCAGCTCCACCACCAAGCCCAACAGTTCGAGCTGGAGCAGGGCGCTGGAAAGTTCGCCTAAGTTTTGACTGCCCGAGTTTTGACTATTTACGTCTTGGTCACCTAATTCTTGGTTACTCAAGTTTTGATTGCAGCGCAGCAGCAGCCCATCCAGGGAACAGGCTTCTGAGGGCACCTGCTGCCAGATGGCTTGGAGGGCCGGATCGAGGGCGGCGAGGGTCGCGGCCATGCCTGGGGTGATTTCTGGAGCGCTCGCTGGAGTTGTTTCTGGAGTTGTTTCTGGATGGGCCTCACCGCCATCGCCATCCAACGGCGGCAAACTCCCCAGAGCCTGCAAAAGCTGCACCTCATCCAAAATCACCTGGGCACCCTGATGAATCAGCTCCAGCCCTCCCCTGGCCTGGGCCTGGTCGAGGGAGCCAGGCACCACGTAGACATCCCGGCCAAACTCATTGGCGGCATAGGCCGTAATCAACGCCCCAGATCGCTTGGGCGCTTCCACCACAATCACCGCCCGACAGAGCCCGGCAATAATCCGATTGCGCTGGGGAAAATGGCTGCGGTCCGGGCGGGTTCCGGCGGGATATTCACTCACCACCAGCCCCTGGCCCAAAATCGCTTCACAGAGGCGACGGTTGGCGGCGGGATAAACCCGATCCACCCCCGTGCCCACCACGGCGATCGTCCGTCCGCCCGCCTCCAAACAGGCCCGGTGGGCCGCTGTGTCGATGCCCTCTGCCAGGCCAGAAACCACGGTAAAGCCCCGCTGGGTCAGGGCGCGGCTGAGGCGCTGGGTCCAGCGCAGGCCGTAGTCCGTGGGGCGGCGGGTGCCGACGATGGCGATCGCCGCTTTCAGCCCCCGATTCTCCGCGAGATCCACAGCGCCTCGGTAATACAACAGCACGGGCGGGGCAGGCAGCTCCCGCAACAGCGCCGGATAGTCCGATTCTCCCGGCGTCCAAAATAGAGGATTGGTCACCAGATGTTCGCGATACAGCACCAGCGGATCGCACTGGGGACGGGCTGCCATGACCTCGGTCAGGGTCTTTGGCCCAAAGCCCTGAACCGCTCCCAGGGCCTGACCTGACGCCTGCCAAGCGGCCTCCAGGCTGCCAAACTCGCGCTGGAGCCGCATAATCAACGTTGGCCCCACCCGAGGCATCTGCCGCCAAGCCAGCCAGAAAGCACGTTCCGTCACGGTTGATACTCAAACAACGTCAGGGGTAGATGGAGCGAGTAGGGGGCTGTTCATCGCCCGGTCCTACAGGTCGTTCTGGTGGTCGTTTTCGGGATCGCCCTGGGCACTGCGCTGGGCACTGCGCTAGGTACTGCACTGGGCACCGGTTTCACGTCCTGCCACCCAGAAATTCCGAAAAATGACCTTATTCCATCACCTGACTGCTTTTAAGAATGCCCAATCCGCTATTGTTGATACAGCTTATTGATACAGCGATGGAGCTGTTCTCTCAAGCCACTCATTAGGATTTAGGGCACAGTGCCATGGCCATGGATTTTCCCAGCGACTTGCAATATCTCGATTCCCATGAATATGTTCGAGTGGAGGGCGATACCGTCACCATCGGCATTACAGCCTTTGCGATTGAGCAGCTAGGGGATGTGGTTTTTCTGGAGCTGCCCGAGGTGGGGGAGCGCTTGACCCAGGGGGAGACCTTCGGCACGGTGGAGTCGGTCAAGGCGGTGGAGGATCTCTATGCCGCCGCTTCTGGCGAGGTGCTGGAGCGCAATGAGGCGGTGGTGGAGTCGCCAGAGCAGCTAGCGGAAGATCCCTATGGGGCTGGCTGGTTATTGAAGATTAAGCTGGAGGGGGCGATCGCCGGAGCAATGTCCGCCGAAGCCTACAAAGCCCTGGTAGAGGGTCATTAGGTCTGGGTTCCGGCGCAATTGGTCGCTGAAATTTCAATCTTTGGAAATTCAATCGCTAGAAGACGGACAAAAGCAGGCGCGATCGGGCGAACCGGATCACGCCTGCCTTGCGGTGGAGCTGGTGCTCATCATCCCTTGAGCTGCATCCCAGCGAGCTGTTCAAAATGTTGAGATCGCTGCTCAATTTGGATCGCCAAAGCATTGCAAACCAAGTCGCAGAGCTCGAACAGAAAGGGATTCGCAATCTGGTAGTAGACACAGACGCCCTCTTGGCGGCGGCTGACCACCCCCGCTTGGGACAACATTTTGAGATGTTTGGAGACATTTGCCTGGCCCAGGCCGGTTGCTTCAATAATTTCGGTCACGTTTTTGGAGCCCGCTTTGAGGGCGCAGACAATTTGCAACCGGCTCACCTCAGATAAAACCTTGAAAAAATCTGCCATCAGGCCCAGGGCTGCAGGCGAGAGATCGGCAATGCCGCAGTCCTGGGAGGGAACAACCGGAGATGGCTTGGACGGAGTGCTTTTTCGGGGCATGGAAACGATGAAGGTGGGGTGGAACAGTGATGTCGGCTAGATGCTGTGGGCTAGGTGATGCGGGCTAGGTGATGCGGGCTAGTAGACCTAGGCACAAGTTTAGCCACCCTCACCCTAAATCGCTCTCCCAGGGCGGGAGAGGGACTTCGATCCGGCTCCCCTTCTCCAGGCTGTTGTGTTTTTTGGGGAGAAGTGGGTGGGGGATGAGGTCGGATCAAGCTAGCCTGAGAACTTCCGCCCTGATGTACTACTAGGACGGAAACTTACGCCTCGCTGTACTAGGTGCTGGATCGAGGACCAAGAAGACCCAGAGCAGTGAGCAGGATCTTAGGGGCCTTTTCGTTGATGCAGTGGCTTGACTATATTACCACTGACTATATTACCATTAAGTTGAGTAAATGGAGCTGACTTATGGATTGGGAGACCTCACGGGCTTTGCTCGGCGGTTTGTTGATTGGCCTCAGTGCGACGCTGCTGCTGTTGTTCAATGGCCGGATTGCAGGCATTAGCGGCATGGTGAATGGGGCCTTGTCCAGCGCGATCGCAGGCCGAGGCGGGGAAGCCTGGCGCTGGCTGTTTCTGTTCGGCATGGTTGCGGGGGGCTATCTCTACGAGTATGGATTGGCACCTTCACTCCCAGGGGTTGGGCCAACGCCTCCCCCCGAGGCCACCGCTGGGGTCATGCTGCTGGGCGGTGGCTTGGTTGGAATTGGCACCCGCTTGGGCAATGGCTGTACCAGTGGCCATGGCGTTTGTGGCTTGGGGCGGTTGTCCCTGCGCTCTTTAGTGGCGGTGGTCACATTTATGGCGACGGCGATCGCCACTGTTTTGTCACGCGGCACCTGGCTTGACACGGCATCTGGCTTGACACGGCATCTGGTTTGACACGGCATCTGGTTTAAAACCAGTTCTCTTAACGCATTATGAAACAAAATCTCGTTGCACTCTGTTCCGGTTTGCTGTTTGGTTTGGGTTTGGGTCTTTCCCAATGATTGATCGCCAGCGTATCTTGGGGTTTCTGGACATCGCGGGAGACTGGGATTCATCACTGCTGTTCGTGCTCGGTGGCGCTGTGGGGGTGACCGTGATTGCCTTTCGCCCTGTGTTGGGGCGATCGCGTCCTCTGTTGGCGGAGCGGTTTTGGTTGCCGATCAAACAGACCATTGACTTACCGTTGATTGCTGGGGCCGCTATTTTTGGTGTGGGTTGGGGAATTGCGGGCTATTGTCCTGGACCGGCGATCGCGGCTCTGGTGCTGGGACGTCCAAGCCCAGCGCTGTTTTTGCTGGGCTTGGTGGCAGGCTCAGCCGCCCATGGGCTTTTTGAAACTTCGATGTCTCGATCAAGGACTGAGCCGCGCTAGCGGGGGCCGCGATCGAGCTGAAAGATGGCGTGACTCGAAGATGGCGTGAATTGCCCTAGGGCAGCCTAAAGCTTTCGATTGCCCCCTGGGCTTGGGTTTCGATCGGACAGTTACAATCTGAACGGGTGCAATCTGGGCCTTGGGCCATCCAGCGCTGCCCCACTTGATACATCGCCCGCAAAATGGGCTGTAGCTCCCGCCCGCGATCGCTCAGGCGATACTCCACCCTGGGGGGCACTTCCCCATAGACTTGCCGCACCACAAGGCCATGCTGTTCCAAATTGCGCAGGCGCTGGGTCAGGGTTTTGGTGCTGAGCCCTGGTAGAGCCTTCAAAAATTCCCCCGTGCGGCGATCGCCCTGGAAAAGCTCCCGCAAAATCAAAATTGACCATTTCCCCTCGATCACCTCCAAAACCTTGGAAATCGGACAATAGGAGATCTGGCAGGGTTGATCGCCTAAATCTGGATAGCTCATGGGGGTGCTGGGTTTTAAGGACAGGAGCTAGGGGATTTCTCTCCCAAAGACCCCTGAACAGCACTGCGGTGCAGGTATCAAAGCAGACTGTTCCCCTTAATTATGGACGCTGCACCCAGGAAACATCGCCGTGCAAATGCCCCAGTCTCAAAACTTGACCTTTCTTCAACTGAGCCCGCAACCCTTGGAGCCATGCATTTTTTTACCTAAAGTTAGCTTGATTTTTTACGATCGGTTTCCAAGGGGAGCGGCGGTTAGGCCTTGGCGGGATCAAATCTCCGCGCCAGGATGTCAACAGACAGCCAAGGTTCCTTGGGAAAGCAAGGTTCCTGTGCATGAGGAAATTCTGTTATGACCCGTTTTCTGGTTGGTATTCTCGTATTCGTGATCAATGTCGTGTACCGCGATCGCCCCTATCCTCGCTTCTATGTATTAGAAACCGTGGCCCGCGTTCCCTACTTTTCCTATCTCTCGGTCTTGCACCTCTATGAAACCCTAGGCCTGTGGCGACGGGCGGACTGGCTCAAGGTTCACTTTGCAGAATCCTGGAATGAGCTGCACCATCTGTTGATCATGGAATCCCTGGGCGGCAGTGACTTCTGGGTCGATCGCCTCCTCGCCCGCGCCACCGCACTGCTCTACTACTGGATTGTCATCGGCCTCTACATGGTCAACGCCAATGCGGCCTACCACTTCATGGAAATGGTCGAGGAACATGCCTACGCCAGCTATGACAAATTCATCACCCAGGAAGGTGAATTTCTCAAAACCCAAGCTGCCCCGGCGATCGCCATCAGCTACTACCGCGATGGTGACCTCTACATGTTCGATGAATTCCAAACCTCCCACAACCCCGAACAGCGCCGCCCCGAAATCAACAACCTCTACGATGTGTTTGTGGCCATCCGCGATGATGAAATGGAGCATGTCAAAACCATGGTGGCTTGCCAGGCCCCCGATGCTGACCTGAGGCTGACCAGCCCCCACAACCCAGCCTTGGAGCCTGCTGCATCCCAGTTATAGGAGCATCTAGGGCTTGAGCTTGGGCCGAAATCCCTGAACCGACCCTCTGAGAGGATGTTTGAGAATTCGCCCAAGCCAGCGGTTTTGTACCCAACAGGCTAGACTATGCCCGATTTTTTAAGCAAAAGTACGGGCTGTGGGCACTATTAGCTATAGCCAAAGCTATTCTCAAACATCCTCTGAGCCCCATCCCTGAGCCCTATCTCTTCCCCCCCTATCACCTAGCCCAGTCCCGGCTCTCAGCGGAACTGGGCTAGGTGATTTTCTAGGTCATGTTCCCCAGCAACTGCCAGTAACCTCTGCGAAGTTGTCATGGGGGCAGGGCAAGCAACGGCAAGGTTAAGATAGGAGCTGGCTCCTTGCGAGATTCCCCCTGGCCAATGTCTCCCTCCTCCAGTCCCGCTGAAAAACAGCCTCCCGAGCCGTTACCTGCCGAGCCGTTACCTGCCGAGAAACTACCCCTCTTGGCGGACTACTTCAAAGTGCTCTCTGAAACGACGCGGCTGAAAATTCTGAGCTGCCTACAGACAGGCCCCATGAACGTCATGGAGCTAACCGAGGCAACGGGGTTTAGCCAAGCGAATCTCTCCAAGCACCTCAAGATTATGACCCAGGTCGGGATTCTGGAACGACAGCCCAAGGGGGTGAGTGCCTATTATGAAATCCTCGATCTGAGGGTGTTTGAACTCTGTGAGATTGCGGGGGCGGGAATTAGCGATCGCCTCAAACAGCAAATGCAAACCTTCCAAACGTAACAACCTTCCAAAAATAATCGATGTCACTGGGTCAATACCGCTCGGAATATGCCACCTAACTCGTCCGTCACTAGCCCCCAAGTCCTACAGCAATACACCGAAGGCAACCTCAGCTTTGTCGGCATCCGGCTCCAAGAAGCTGACTTCACGGGCAGAATACTCCAGAGAATTGACTTTTGCCAGGCTGATTTGCGCCAGTCCCACTTTGGCAAAAGCGACTTGCAGCAGGCGAATTTGCAACAGGCAAACCTCAGCGAAGCGATCCTCTGGGGCACCAACCTCTCCCTGGCCCAGCTCCAGGGCATCCAATTGCGCGAGGCGGATCTGAGCGGAGCCATCCTGATCAAAGCGCAGCTCCAGGGGGCCAACCTCTGCAAGGCCATTCTCAGCGGCGTCAATCTCAGCCAGGCCAATTTGGAAGCGGCGCTGCTGCTGGATGCCGACCTGCGCAGCAGTGCCACCCACCGCACTGATCTATCCTCAGCCCGGCTCTGCCATGCCGACCTCAGCTATGTGCGCCTGGATGGGGCCAACCTGAACGGGGCGGATTTACAAAGGGCTAGGCTCTGCCGAGCCAGCTTGGGCCAGTCCCGCGAACAATCGGGCATGGCGGTGGATCTGCGGGGGGCCAATCTCCAGGGCGCTGACCTCAGCTATGCGGATTTGACGGGGGCGAATCTTCAGGGTGTGGATTTGCGGCAGACAGATTTGACCGGGACCACGCTGGCCCAAGCTGACCTGAGCGGAGCTCAGTTGCCTGAGCACCAGTTATGCTAATGCACCCACAACACTTCAAAGCCCCTCTCCCAGGACGGGAGAGGGGTTGGGGTAAGGGCGGTTCGAGTGGTGTCAGTCAATCAGAACTCACCTGAATTTAGGAAGCCAATTTAGGAAGCCAATTTAGGAACCCAGGCAAGCTGCGAGATCCTGCTCGGGCGTGGTGATGGCCTTGAGCTGATAGGTCTCTGACAGGAGTTTGAAGACATTGGGCGAGATAAACGCGGGTAAGGTTGGCCCCAGACGAACGTTTTTGATGCCGAGGTGGAGCAGCGTCAGCAAAACGGCGACGGCTTTCTGTTCGTACCAGGACAAAATCATCGAGAGGGGGAGTTCGTTCACATCCATCTCGAAGGCATTGGCCAGGGCGATCGCAATCTGAATTGCCGAATAGGCATCGTTACATTGCCCCACATCCATCAGGCGCGGCAGTCCCTCAATCGTGCCCAAATCCTGGTCAAAGAAGCGGAATTTGCCGCAGGCGAGGGTCAAGACAATGCAGTCATCGGGCACCTGTTCCACAAACTCGGTGTAGTAGGTGCGCCCTGGCTTGGCACCGTCACAGCCGCCCACCAGGAAGAAGTGGCGAATTTTGCCCTGTTTGACCGCTTCGATCACCGTATCTGCCACGCTGAGGACTGCGTTGTGGGCAAAGCCGACGGTGACGGACTTGGACGACAGTTGTGCGAGCATTTCTGCGCTGAAGCCTGGGAGCGATCGCGCCTTCTCGATCACCGGGCCGTAGTCCGGAATGCCCTGGTCCAGCCCCGGCAAATGGGTGAGCTGGGGATAGCCCACGGGACCAATGCTAAACAGCTTGTCGTGGTAGTGGTCGTGGGTGGGCATGAGGCAGTTGGTTGTGACGACAATTGCGCCAGGGAAGCGGGCAAATTCCTTGGTTTGGTTCTGCCAGGCCGTGCCGTAATGGCCGTAGAGATGGGGATAGGCTTGCTTGAGCTTGGGGTAGCCGTGGGCGGGGAGCAGTTCGCCGTGGGTGTAGACGGTGATGTCCTGGTTGGCGGTTTGCTTCAAAATTGCGGCAAGCTGGCGGATGTCGTGGCCGGAGACCAGGATAGCTTTTCCGGGTCTGGGGGTGAGGGGCACGGAGGTCGGGACGGGATCGCCGAAGCTAGTTGTATGGCCTGCATCCAGCAGCTCCATCGCCCGAAAATTGATCGCGCCGACTTCTAGGGCCAGCTTGACCCAATCCCCGAGACTGAGGCTGGGGTCATTGAGGGCGGCGAGGGCCTGATAGACAAACCGATAAACTGCCTCGTCTTCCTGACCGACTTCGTAGGCATGGAAGGCGTAGGATGCGGCTCCCTTAATGCCGTAGAGCACCGTCAGTTTGAGCGAAAAGATATCGACCGCATCCTTGCCCACCTGACTGATAAATTTGAGGGCGATCGCCTCGCCCTGTTCCACGAGGCTTTGATCAAAATCTGGGTTGAAATCGGCGATCGCGGGCCAATCTTGATCCCCCTGGGCTGACTCTGATTGCGCTTCAAGCTGAGTTTTGAGATCCTCACGC
>JAAUQQ010000125.1 GCA_012032745.1 Synechococcales cyanobacterium RM1_1_8 | reverse complement strand
CCCCCGGTGCCTCGCCGTTACGATGGGCGATCGCGCCCTAGAAAAGCTAGAAAAGCGTCAGGGCAAAGTGCCCAACTGGTACCTCGACATGTCCCTCGTGGGCAAGTATTGGGGAGCTGAGCGCACCTACCACCACACCGCGCCGATCAATATGAACTACGCCATCCGCGAGGCCCTGCGCCTGATCGCGGAAGAAGGCCTAGAGGCCCGCTGGCAGCGCCACCAGGACAATGTCGAGCTGCTGTGGGAAGGCCTGGAAGATCTGGGCTTGGAAATGCATGTGGCCAAGGAATATCGCCTGCCGACCCTGACCACCGTGCGCATTCCCACGGGCGTCGATGCCAAGCTCGTCACCAGTAAGCTGCTGAATGACTACAACATTGAGATCGGCAACGGCCTGGGCGAGCTGGCTGGCCAGGTCTGGCGCATCGGCCTGATGGGTTTCAACAGCCGCCCTGAGAATGTGGTGACTCTGCTGGGGGCAATGGAGCGGGTGCTGGCAGAAGTGGGCTATCGCAAGTAGGCGATCGCCCCAGCCTCGAACTCTCACCTAGCCCGCTGGGATGCTAGCCCCCTAAGACACCGGGTGTTTCGTTAGGATTGATGTGAAAGCATTGACTTGATGCAAACATCCGATGTCTGCTGTTGAGCCCTTTTATTTTGGGTGGATCGTTATGTCTTACAGCGACTTTACGATTAATGCAGTTAAAAAGCAGTTTGCTGTGGCGCTAATCGAAGACCAGGCGCTATTTGAGACCGTTGGGCCAGTGGACTCGCCCCCCTGGCTCAAGGAATTTCTAGTCATTCATCTACCGCTCGCCGATGCGATTGGAACTGAAAAAGCCAAGTCAGAATTTGTTGTAGCCCCTATTCTTTCCGCCACGCGGGAAGTGGCAAAACGAGAGATTAGCCTATTCTCGGGCATTGAATTTAATGTTGACAAGACCCAGGGATTGGTGGGGCGCTGCGACTTCATCGTGAGTCAATCGCGATCGCAGTACAGCCTCTCCGCCCCAGTTCTAGCGCTTGTCGAAACCAAAAACGATCGCATCAATGCAGGCATTGGCCAATGCATGGCGGAAATGATCGCTGCAGAAATATTCAACCACCAAGAAGGCAATGCGTTGCCCATTATTTTTGGATGTGTGACCACAGGGGATCTGTGGCGTTTTCTCAAGCTAGAGTCCATTGCGGGCCAAAGAACGATTTTTATTGACTCAACTCAGTACTTTGCATCTCAAGTGGAACGACTACTAGGCATTTTGACTCATATAGCTAGTGTCTAATACAACTTGCTAAGCGATCCCAAAGAATCCCGTCATTTCAGGGGATACCCCCAATAAAACCCTTTAAATTTCCCCTGAGCTCGCCGATCGCCCCCGTTCCAGTTTAGGACCGGCTAGCCATTACCCCACTGTCCACCGCAATTCGCCCACTGCCACCCGAATGGAACCTTTGCAACTGCCACCCGCCTTTGCCTGGTGCTCCGGCCCTGTCCTTGGATGGAGGCGGAAATGAGTTTGGGCAAAAAACGAGCGCATGGCTTAATTTTTCGTTACAGTTGTTCACATAGCTACAACTTCCCTGAGCTGCCACTTCCGCCCACATCCTTTCCATGAACAAGAGCCAGTCCGTCCTGTCCCTGATTTCCGCCCTCCTCCGCCCCGCTGTGGCCACCACCAGCCGCCCGCTGCAAGCCTCGATCGCGCTTCTCCGACTGATTGCAGGCGTGGTCATGATCCATAACGGTTTGGACAAGCTGGGCAACGTCGAAAGCTTCGCCGAAGCCTATGTTTCCGTCATTGGCCTGCCCTTCCCAATTTTCTTCACCTATGTTGCAGCCTTGACTGAGCTGGTGGGTGCGCCCCTGCTGATCCTGGGCTTTTTGACCCGCCCGGCAGCCCTGGGGCTGTCTTCCACGATGGCGATCGCCATGTACCACCACATCAAAGTCGCGGGCCTCAGCATCCCTTACCTGGAACTCTCTGCCCTCTACTTTGGCGTCTTCCAGTTTTTCACCCTCGCAGGCGGTGGCCTGTTATCCACCGATGCCTTGGTGTCCGGTTGGTTGGGCAATCGCATCGGCAGCCAGCTTCCCAGCTTTGCCCAGGGCGAAGCTAGCAAAGCGGCAGCCAGTCAGGTCGAAGCCAAGGTTTAGGAACTTGGCGCGATGCTGATGGCAGTGTCGAAGCTGCGTTGAAGCTGCGTTGAAGAGTGCAAACCTGACACCCAGCCGTTTTCGATCAAGCCGTTTGAGCCCTGCTCAGGCGGCTTTGCTGATCAGCGCCCCAGAAAAGTGGCAAAATCAAACCCATAGACAGTCCAGTCCATCGATAGCAGCAACGGAGCCTGAGTGTGACGGTTAAGCCTGATTGGTTACGGGTCAAAGCGCCCCAGCGGGAGCGGGTGGGCGCAGTCAAGGACATTCTGCGAGACCTCTCCCTCAACACCGTCTGTGAAGAGGCGTCCTGCCCCAACATTGGCGAATGCTTTAACAACGGCACGGCGACGTTTTTGATCATGGGTCCGGCCTGCACCCGCGCCTGCCCCTACTGCGACATTGATTTTGAGAAAAAGCCCGTTGCCCTCGATCCAACGGAGCCCGATCGCCTCGCAGAAGCGGTGGGCCGCCTGGGGCTCAACCATGTGGTGATCACCTCAGTCAACCGCGATGACCTGGCCGATGGCGGGGCCAGCCAGTTTGTGCGCTGCATTGAAGGGGTGCGTGGGCGATCGCCGGGCACGACGATTGAGGTTTTGATTCCCGACCTCTGTGGCAACTGGGCTGCCTTGGAAACGATCCTGGCGGCTGGTCCGGAGGTGATGAACCACAACACCGAGACGGTGCCCCGGCTCTATCGCAAGACCCGGCCCCAGGGGGATTACCAGCGCAGTTTGGAATTGCTGCGCCGCGCTCGGGAAATCGCCCCCTGGGTGTTTACCAAAACCGGGATCATGGCGGGTCTGGGCGAAACCGATCTGGAAATGCGCCAGGTGATGGGGGATTTGCGCGGGGTGGATTGCGATATTCTCACCATCGGCCAGTATCTCCAGCCCAGCCAGAAGCACCTGGACGTGAAAGACTTTGTCACGCCTGCCCAGTTTGAGGCCTGGCGGGAGCATGGCGAATCGATTGGCTTTTTGCAGGTGGTGTCTTCGCCCCTGACCCGCAGCTCCTACCATGCGGAGCAGGTGCGGATGTTGATGGAGCGCTATCCGAGGGAGAAGCGGCGATCGCCCGAAGGTGACGGGTTTTGGGCCGCCCGGTCTTAGGCTAGGCAGCGTCACATCCCCAGGAGCTGCGCTCCTCCTTGAATCTAGGAGCGCAGCTCCACCTTGAATTTCTTCACCAACTGCTCCCGCAGCTTTTGGTGGACTGGATCGACATCCTTGTCGCTGAGGGTGCGATCGCCCGCCCGATACACCAGCCGAAAGGCCAAACTCCGCTGTCCCTCCGGCACGCCCTTGCCCCGGTAATCATCGAACAGCTCCACCCCATCCAGCAGCTTGCCGCCGGTCTTGGTCATCAGCGTCACCAGGTCGGCTACGGGCACGGCGGGATCGACAAAGAAGGCCAAGTCCCGATCCGAGGCCGGGAAGCTGGAGAAGGGCTTGAGCAGCGAGACCTTGCGGCCACCGTCGTCATCCAGGGCGGTGAGGAAGGCATGGAGGTCAAGGTCGAAGAGGTAGACCTGGCTGGGGAGATCGCGATCGCGGGCCACCGCTGGATGCAACTGGCCAAACCAGCCCTGGGTCCGGCCCCGCAGCACCAGGGCCGCCGTCCGCCCCGGATGGAGCATGGTGTTGGCAGAATCCGCCTTCCAGTCCACTTTGAGCCCCAGCCGCTGGAACACCCCCTCCAAAACGCCCTTGGCTTCATACCAGCCCAGGGGCTGGTCCTTGCCGCCCCGCAGCCAGCCTGCGGTGGAGACATCGCCGCCGAGGATGCCCGCCAGGCGATCGCCCTCACTCAAGGCCCCATCCGCCGCCGCTGCAAACACCCGCCCGGTCTCAAAGCCCCAGAGCGCGCCGTTGCCCTGCTCGCGATTGAACACAAAGGCATCGACCAAGCCCGTCAGCAGCTCGGTGCGCAGGGCCGAATATTCCGCCAGCAGCGGGTTGGCCAGCTTGATCTTGCCCTCGCCCTCCGGCGACCCGAGGGAATAGTGCTGCAACTCCGTCAGGCCCGCCCCCCGCAAGGACTCCCGCAGCTTGCGCAGCAGGCGCTGCTCGGTGGAGAGCTTGCCCAGGCCCGACTGGCCCGGCAGGCTGTCCTTGAATTTTTCATAGCCGTAGAGGCGGGCCACCTCCTCAATTAGGTCAATCTCTCGCTCCAAATCGCGGTAGCGGTAGGGCGGCACCGTTACCGTCCAGGTGGTTTGGGCATTTGAGCGCTGCTTCTCCAGTTCACAGCCCAGGGCCGTCAAGGTCTGCTCTACCTCTGCCGCACCCAGCTCGTCCTCGGTACCGTCAACCAGCGTCGGCCCCAGGAGCTGGTTCACCCGCACTAGGCGCAGGTCGATCACATTGGACCACTGGCGGCCCTGGTCGGAGCGCTGGGCGGCCTGGCAAACCACCTGGCCTCCGGCCACTTCCAGGATCAAATCGATCGCCCGCTGACAGGCCAGCTCCAGCTCGGCCCGGTTGACGCCGCGCTCGTAGCGGGTGGAGGCTTCACTGCGCAGGCTCTGGCCCCGAGCGGAGCGGCGCACGGCCACGGGGTCAAACCAGGCCGCTTCGAGGACGAGATTGGTGGTGCTGTCATCCACTTCGCTCTCTTCGCCCCCCATGACGCCTGCCAGGGCCACGGCTTGGTCGTTGGCGGTGATCACCAGGCTTTGCTCGGTGAGCTGGCGCGTTTGGCCATCGAGGGTTTTGAGCTGCTCGCTTGCTTGGGCGAGGCGGACGCCGATGTTGAGGGCGGTGTCGTTGGCGATCGCCCGGAGGCGATCGCCATCAAACGCGTGGAGCGGCTGACCCCACTCCAGCAACACATAGTTCGTGACATCGACCACATTGTTGATCGAGCGCACCCCCGCCGCCTCAATGCGCTGGCGCAGCCAATCCGGCGAAGGGCCGATTTTGACCCCCTCGATCGCCGTCCCGATATAAACCGCACAGGCTTCCTGTTCCGTCACGCTGACCGTGAGCTGACCATCGCTGGGGTAGTCCTGGATGGCAATGTCCGGCAGGGTCAGGGGGGCCGCTGTCAGGGCCTTGACCTCCCGCGCAATGCCCACCATGCTCAGGGCATCGGCCCGGTTGGCCGTGGAACTGAGGTCGAGGATGGCATCATCCAAGCCCAGCAGGGGCCGCACATCCGCTCCCAGGGTCTGGGTCTGTTCAAAGATATAAATTCCCTCGGACGCCTTGGCCAGTCCCAGTTCTGCCAGGGAGCAAATCATCCCCTCCGAAGGCACGCCGCGCAGCTTCGTCGGCTTGAGCTTAAGGCCCACCTTGGGCAGTTCCGTGCCCACCGTCGCCACCGCCACCTGAATGTCGGCCCGCACGTTCTGGGCCCCGCAGACAATGCTCAGCGGCTCGCCCTGGCCCACATCCACCTTGCAGACACTGAGGCGATCGGCATCGGGATGCTGTTCGCGAGTCAGCACTTGACCCACCACTACACCATCGGCCCAGCGCCGCTGGTCTTCAATGTCTTCAACTTCAAAGCCTGCCATGGTGAGTTGGTGGGCCAGATCTTCGACTTCCAAACCATCTTGGACGAGGGTTCTAAGCCAGTTGAGGGAGATATGCATGGATTGGGAGAGCGTTCGAGCTGTTACTTCGGGTTTGTGACTGCTGATCTCAAGACCTATCCAACGGTCTTGCCTCAAGCGGTCTTGCCTGGGCGTTTGCCGCAGCCAAATCCCCCGGCGGTTCATCCTAGTATTGCACCTCCCAAAACCGCCGTTCTTAACGCCATATCAAAAACGTTCAAATATTCAAAACACCAACATCTAAATATTCAAAACATCCAAGATCCTGCCCATCCCGCCCTGGGCTTCCCAGTGGCGATCGCCCCGCTCAAGTCCGCGAAGCCGCGATTCCCCAGGAAGCTTGCCACCTTGCAACGCGATCGCCCCAGTCCTGGTCGCCTCCCTATAAAGTCCGTCTAAACCCTGGCCAAGGTCGTGCTGAAGCCCAACCTAGGGGCACCTAGAGGGCATTGGGACATCTTCAGCCTTCGTAGAATTCGAGTACACTCTTAATTGAAGAGTCTTCATCTACCCCCAAGTTCCCAAAACGGTGCTCGGAGCGGGCTTGCTGGCACCACCCCGGAGCATTGCCCCAGGCCACTGCCCCATTTCTGCTGCATTGAGTTCCCTCGGTGAGGTTTGCGATCGCTGTGAGCCTCCCCCCGTTGAATTTATACAGGGATGCGGGAAGACTAGGACTGGATTGTGAGCAGAAGTGCAGGCAGTCACCCACGGCAGGCAGTCACCCACAGCAGGCAGTCACCCACGGCAGGCAGCCCGAACAGCAGGCGCAGCCACGGCAAACGATCCCAGAGCCCTGTTCAGTAGCCCTGGGAGGGCTGGAACCTGTGGTCCCCAGTGGCATTGACCCAAGCTTCCACCTTGGGCTAGACCAGTGACGTGATGCGAGCTCACCCAAAATCTCCAACTTCTGTTGCGGCAAGTTGACTCTCGAATGACCCTTTGCGTCAATCCAAACTGTACAAATACGGAGAACCCAAGCGGCATCGAGCATTGCCAGTCTTGCGGTTCACCGCTGCTGCTCAACGGGCGCTATGAGATCGTGCGCTCCCTGGGACAGGGCGGTTTTGGGGCGACGTTTTTGGCACGCAACGCCCCCCTGCCAGGCAAACCCTACTGTGTCATCAAGCAGCTCCGACCTAACTCCAGCGCGCCCAATGTTCTGCGCATGGCGCGGGATCTGTTCCAGCGAGAGGCAGCCACCCTCAGCAAAATTGGCAGCCATCCCCAGATTCCCACCTTGATGGATTATTTCGAGGATGGGACAGGGTTTTACCTGGTTCAAGAATTTATTAAGGGTCTGACGCTCCACCAAGAAGTCAAGCGCCAGGGGCTGTTTTCGGAGGCGGGCGTCAAGCAGATCCTTAGCGAGCTGATGCCGATGCTGGAGTATCTCCACAATAACCAGGTGATTCACCGCGATATCAAGCCCGCCAACATCATTCGCCGCGCCCAGGACCGCAAGCTGGTGATGATTGACTTTGGCGCGGTCAAAGACAAGGTCAACCCCATTTCGGCGACGGCTTCGGAGCAGACCGCCTTGACCTCCTATGCCATTGGCACCCCAGGCTACGCGCCGCCGGAGCAGATGGCCATGCGCCCGGTCTATGGCAGTGATATTTATGCGGTGGGGGTGACCTGTATTTATTTGCTGACGGGCAAGTCCCCCAAGGACATGAACTACAACCCGGCCACGGGGGAAATCATGTGGCAGAACCATGTCCATGTCAGCGACCACTTCGCGGGTGTCCTGCGCAAAATGTTGGAGGTTTCGGTCAAGCATCGCTACCAATCGGCGCGGGAAGTGCTCCAGGCGATGAAGCTGGAGCCCTACATGGACAGCCTCAACGATGGCATGATGTCCAAGCCCCTGCGCAATCCTTGGGGGGACAACCTAGATAACAATCCGGATGCCAACGGCGAGGATCCCCAGTCGCCCTCTTCTCCATCGGCGCGGATGGCCCAGGCGATTCGCGCCCGCAAACAGGCTCGCCAGGGCAAGCCGGGTCGTCTGCCGGGGCTGGGCAGGCCCAGGCTCGATCAGACCCAGGTGCGGTCCACGACCTCGGGGATTCCGCGCTCCCACTCCTCTGCCTATTCTTCCATGGCGAGCCAGTCGCGACGGTCCGGCAGCATGACGGGCAACATGACGGGCAATGCGATGGGGAATCTGGCGGGCGGAGGCCGGACGAATGGCCAGACTGGGGGGGGCGCTAGGAGCGACGGGGCGACCCAGGGGCAAACCCAGGGGGGAAGGTCGGTGCAGCCCCAGCGGCTCCATTCCCAGGAGTTGCAGAAGCGCTATGACCGGGGCGATCGCGACTTCACCGGCATTGATTTCCGGGCATCCAATCTTCAGCGGCTGGGGCTGGCGGGGGCCAATTTCCATGAAACCAATTTTTCTGGGGCTAATCTCCAGGGGGCCAATCTGGCGAATACGGATCTGGGCCATGCGGGGCTGCGCCAGGCGCGGCTGCGGGATGCCAGTTTGGTGAAGGCCTACCTCAGCCATGCCAACCTCCAGGAAGCGGATTTGCGGGGGGCGGATCTGAGTCATGCCTATTTGAGCCATGCCAATTTGCGGGGGGCGAATTTGGGCGGAGCAAATTTGACCGGGGCGAAGGTGACGGATGAGCAGTTGGCCCTGGCGAAGTTGAGCTGGAATACGGTGTTTCCCAATGGTCGCCGGGGCGGGATTTTTGGGGGGTGAAGCCGGGGGGTTTGTGGATATTCTCTAGGGGAGCACCATGACGTCGATGGGGTCGCCCGAGACCACCTGCTTTGTGCCCACTGGCAGTCTGGCGAGGCCGTTGGTTCCGGCCAGGTTGACCAGGTTGCCGGAGCTGTGGCTGCCGCTGGCTGGACTGAATTGGTAGCCGCCGTTGGTCCATTGCAGTCTGCCCCAGAGGTAGGTCTCGCGATCGCCGCTCCCCCTCAGTAGGGTTTGGCAAGTCGCCCCCACGAATTGCGGCTGCCACTGGGATAGGCCCGAAAGCTGCATCAGAGCGGGCTGGATGAAGCGCCAGAAGCTGACCAGGGCGGAGACTGGGTTGCCCGGCAGGCCGCAGTAGAGCAGGGGCGGGACGGGTTGAGCGGCGGATGGCCGGGGCAGGGTGGCGATGGTCAGGGGCTTGCCGGGTTTGACGGCGATCGCCCGGATGTGGAGGGTTGCGCCCAGTTCGGCGAGGATGGCATCCACATAGTCGTAGTCGCCAACGGAAACGCCGCCTGTGGAGAGCACGACATCAAGGGTAGGGTTGGTTTGGGCCTGGGCGATCGCTTGCTTCAGCGCGGCCCGCTGGTCGGGGATGCAGCCGAGGGGTGGGCGATCGCCCCGGCAGCCCGCACCGCCGCCCCCAGGGCATAGCGATTGGAATCGACAATTTGCCCTGGCCCCAGGGGCTGATCGACCGCCACCAGCTCATCGCCCGTGGACAGCAGACCCACCTGGACCTGGGGCCAAACCCGCAGCCGGGCAACCTGGGCCGCCGCCAGCACCGCCAGTTCCGGGGCCGCCAGGCGCAGCCCCGGCTCCAACAGCAGGGCTCCGGCTCGGTGGAAGCTGCCGCGATGGCGGACAAAGTTTCCTAGGGCGGGGGCTTCTAGGATTTGAACCGAAGCCCCCGAAGGGCTATTTCCTGGCGGGCTGTTTTCTATTGAGACACAGTTCTCTTGCATCACAACGCTATCCGCCCCAGGGGGCAGCATCGCCCCCGTGAAGATGCGGGCAGCCTCGCCGGAATGGAGCGATCGCCCCGGCACCTGTCCCGCTGCAATCTCCATTACCACGGGCAGGGTGATGGGCTGGACAGCGCTGGCGCTGGCCACATCCGCCTGGCGCACCGCATAGCCATCCATGGCAGAATTGTCCCAATGGGGAAAATCCAAGGGGCTGGTGATGGGTTCAGCCAAGACCCGCCCAAAGGTGGCTCCTAGGGCAATCTGCTGGGAGCGATCTCCCCCGGCCTGGTCCATCAATCCAGCGACCAAGCTGGATATCAAAGCCTCTGCTTCAGCTACCGTCAGCATCTCCATCCCTCGCCCCTTGTTGTGTTTGCGAACTGTTCCAGTCCAAATCTCCAGCCCAAATCTCCAGCCCAGGCCTTTAATCCAGCAGCCATTGAGGCCCGCCGATTGAGGCCCGCCGATTGAGGCCCGCCGATTCAGGCCCCAGACCGCCTCGAACGTGAGCCGAATTGCGCCCGAGCCCTTGCACAGACCCATTGCCTGTGAAATGATAGATGATCGTGTTTGATTGATGAATTTAGTACAGTAAAAAGTTGGTTCGATACCCATGGCCAAAAGTAAAGGCGTCCGCATCGTTATCACCCTAGAATGCACTGAATGCCGGACCAATACCGATAAGCGCTCCAACGGCGTCTCCCGGTACACGACGATGAAAAATCGCCGCAACACCACTGGGCGCATGGAACTCAAAAAGTTCTGTCGCTATTGCAATACTCACACCGTCCATAAGGAAACCAAGTAAGGTTGTCTTCGATGGGGTAAGGTTGCTGCGATCGCGATGCCAGTGATTATCGCGGTTCCAACCGTCACGATGATTCCAGCAGCCCCATTGCTGAATCCCTGTCTTGGAATAAACGCCCTGCCGGATCCCTTGCCCGCGCCACAGCCTGCCTGCACCGCAGCTTGCCTGCTAGCGACTTGCCTCGACAAGCCGCCTCGACCCCACCAGTCTGAGTCCAACCCTCGATTTAACTAGAACCCATGTCTTTTTCACGCCGCCGCCTCTCCCCCATCAGCCCCAAGGAACCCATCGACTACAAAGATGTGGACCTGCTGCGCAAATTCATCACCGAGCGGGGCAAAATTCTTCCCCGGCGGATCTCTGGCCTGACCGCAAAGCAGCAGCGGGATCTCACCGTCGCCATCAAACGCGCCCGCATCATTGCACTGCTGCCCTTCGTCAACCGCGAAGGCTAATCGGCTGTGCTGAAGTTCGCAGGCCCAATTTAGGCCTATCGGTTTGGCCGGACCTGTTTGGCTAGATGGATCTTGGCATGGCCAGGGTCCATTTTTGGCGCTTACAGCTTGGGCAATGAACCCAGGAAAACGCAGAAAAACCGTCGCATAGGGAAGCTCCAGAGAGAAGCTGTGGAAAAGGGAAAACTGGTTGAATTTCGCCAAGGCACGGATCGCCACCTGGCCGTTCTGGATCGCCCTGAGGGCAAAAAACACTGGGTCGCCTTCGATGGACGCGGCCACGCCCACAAGCTCCATCCCCGCGACATCAGCTTTGAGCTACCCGGTGAGGGCTATGAACGAGACGACATCGAACGTATCCAAGGCGAACTGGAAGACTACCTCGATCCCTCTGTTCTAGAAGTTGCCTGGGAAGTTCTGGTGGAAGACGAGGCCGCTACCACGCCCCCGGCCCTGGCCCAACTGTTGTTCTCGGAACGGAGCCCGGTGACTTGCTATGCCGCCCATTTGCTGCTCAGCAATGACAAAATCTATTTCAAGCAGCGCAAGGATGGCTACGAGCCTCGCCCTGCCAGCCAGGTGCGGGAGATCCAGTACCAGCTAAAGCGCGAACAGGAGCGCCAGGTCCAGTGGGAGGCTTTCTTGGCGAAGGTGAAGCAGCAGATCGAAACGCCAGCGGGAACGCCAGCGGGAACAGCCCCGGAAACAGCCCTGGGGACAAAGTCAGCGTTAGACTGGACGCGGGAAGAGGAGCCCTATTTTGCGGCCCTGGAGCGGTTGGTTTTGGGCGATCGCGAGGCAGCCCATCCCCCCCTGGCGGTGGAGCTGCTCAAGGCCCTCCATCGCCCCGATCTCCCTGAGGCGGCCTTCGAGCTACTGGTCGAGTTAGGCCACTGGAGTCCCCATGAAAACCTAGAGCTGCGGCGTAGACAATTGCCTACTTCCTTTTCTGAGCAAATTCTTGACGCTGCCCCGACTTCGGCTGAGGATGCTCCCATCGATCAGGATGCCGAGCGGCGCTTGGACCTGACCCACCTCAAGGTCTATACGATTGACGATGAGAGCACCCGCGAAATCGACGATGGCCTCAGCGTCGAGACCCTGGCCGATGGCCAGCAGCAGCTCTGGATTCACATTGCCGATCCGACGCGCTGGATCCAATTGGGGGATGCGATCGACCTGGAGGCACGCCGTCGGGGCACGACGGTCTATTTGCCGGAGCAGGTGATTCCGATGTTCCCTGAAGCCCTGGCAACAGGGCCGATGAGCTTGGTCCAGGGGGAGATCTGCTGTGCGTTGAGCTTTCGGGTGCGCTTGGATGGGGTGGGGGCGATCGCCGACTACAGCATCCACCCCAGCTACATCCGCCCCACCTACCGCCTCACCTACGGCGATGTGGATGAAATGCTAGAGCTGGGCGTCACCGAGGAGCTGGAGCTAGCGGCCCTGAATGCAGCGGCCCAGTTACGCCACCGCTGGCGCGAGTCCCAGGGCGCAATCACCATTAACCTACCTGAGTCTTCGATCAAGGTCACCGATGGTGGTGCAACTATCCAAATCGAAGTCCTTGAAGAATCCGCCTCGCGCCAGCTCGTGGCGGAGCTGATGATTCTCACCAGCGAGGCGGCGGGCTGCTATGGCCGCGACCACAACCTGCCCATCCCCTTCCGCAGCCAGCCCCAGCCCGAGCTGCCCCCCGAAGCGGAGCTGATGCAGCTCCCGGCGGGGCCTGTGCGGGGCTCTGCCCTGCG
>JAAUQQ010000124.1 GCA_012032745.1 Synechococcales cyanobacterium RM1_1_8 | reverse complement strand
TAAGAATAGCCCAAGTGACGGTAGCCCAAGCGACAGTTTCGGCAGCCGTTCTGGCGACTGTTCTGGCAACCTCGCTGGGGACGCTCAGAAATATTTGAGCTGGATTTGGATGGCGAGCTGGGTTTGGGTGAGGGCGATCGCGGCCTTCTTGAAGCTGGGAGCCCCGACCAAAATCTTAGGATTGTTGGAAAAGCCAAACCCCTCCCGAGGAATGCCCATCAAGCCGCGATTGAGCAGGCCATCGCCATTGGCATCGTGGAAAGCCGCTACTGCATAGGTTCCCGGCTCCAGGTTGTCAAAACGATGCTGGGGGATGGAGAATTTGCTGGGATGAGCTGCTTGGCGATCGCCTGTTCGCCACCGCCGGGAAAGCCTGCCGCGCCATTGAACAGGCTAAAGCAGAGCTGGCCGTCTTGGTTTTCATCCCGGTCAGGGTGACGCTGAGGCTACAAACGAGGATGTTGGTGCTAGCCATGACTTGGCGGAGGGCGTTGGGAGGAGGGTTGGCGGAGGAGCTGGCGATGGTTCTGGGGCCGAGCTTGGGCGTATTCTAGCGGGAAATGCAGCGTTTGCCATTTGCGACTTTGTCCAGATTTGAGTACTAAGCGACGCTAGCTTGGCCAGTGAGCAGGCTCGCTAGAATGTTGAGCAGACCTATCGAGATGAGCCATGGTCACAACAGTTGTCTCACCCGAGCAATTGCAGGTTCCCGCCGGGGCGGTGCTGCGGATTCCGGCGACCTGGGCAGAGTATCAGGCGCTGATGCGGCAGCGGGGCGATCGCTCGGTGCCTCGGATGAAGTATCGCCATGGAGAACTTTTGCTGATGTCGCCACTGCCGGTTCATGGTCGAGATGCCAGTTTGCTGGCGGATATTGCCAAGGTTTTGCTAGACCATCGCGAGCGGGAGTATGACGCTTTTACGCCGGTGACGATGGATTTGCCGGAGGAGAGTGGGATTGAGCCGGATTATTGCTTTTATATCGATAATTGGGAGGCGGTGTCGGGGAAGGAGCGAATTGATTGGCAGGTGGACCCGCCGCCGGATTTGGCAATTGAAGTAGACGTGACGAGCTATACGGATGTGGACGATTATGCGGCTTATGGGGTGCCGGAGATTTGGCTGGGTCAGCGGCAGGTGTTGAGCATTTATGGGTTGATTGATGGGGGGTATGCGTTGCATGAGCGGAGTCGCTTTTTCCCGGAGCTGGATGTGATGGAGCTGGTGGCGATTTGTTTTGAGGAGGCTTACGGGCGGAATACGAGTTTTGCGATTCGGAATTTGCGGCGGCGGTTGCTGGAAGGGGAGGTTTGAGAATGACGCCGAAGGAGCGGTTGATTCAGGAAGTCTTGCAAGCGCCGGAGGGCATTGTGGAGTTTGTTTGAGAGGTTGTTTGAGAATACGGAGAGGGTAAAAAACTACGCCAGTCGCCGCACCGTAATGCGAATCATGGCGATGTAGATGAAGGCCTGAGAGCGTTCAAATTTTTGTGTAAATCCCTAAAAATCAACGAAATAATGGGGGGTTGAGCCTGACCCCGCCCGATTTTGTGAACACTCCCGTTTGCCAAGCGGGAAAGTCACCCGGCAACCCTCTCCAGGCAGCCCTCGCACAGAACGTAGAAGATGGCGTTGAGAATCTCCCAGTAGCTGACTGCGAGGGCGACCTCTCTTCTTGTCCTCAGCCAGCAGCGCTAAAATCAGCTCGTACTGGGCAAGGGTCAAGTTGCTCGGATATGCTTTGGACATGGCTCTCTGCTCGCTGATGGGTTGATACTTTCAGCTTATACACAGAGAGCTCTTCTTACATGCCTGGGCCTTTTTCAAACAACCTCTCAATCTATGGCCTTAGAGATTAACCTCGTGGAACTAGAGTTCTCCAATGCAGAGCTATGGGATAGACTCCAGCGGGGGCAGCCGGAAGCCCTGGGCATAATCTACGATCGCCATTCCGGGCTGGTCTATGGAATCGCGCTAAAAACGCTAAAAAATACCGAAGACGCAGAGGATCTTACCCATGAAATTTTTCTCAAACTCGCGCAAACTAGCTACAATCCGGAGCGCGGTTCTCTAAGAACGTTTCTCGCGTCTTGACGCGATCGCGGGCCATTGACCGCCTGCGCCGCTCCCAGCGCTCCCAGGCTTCCTTGGGCAAATGGCAGGTTGATCTCACTGCTTCCCCCTTGCTTGATTGTCCCTATCGAGAAGACCTGAATCCGGTGGTACAGCAAGCGCTTGCCGAACTATCCCCTGAGCAGCGTCAAGTCCTAGATTTGGCCTACCGCGAAGGCTTGACCCAAATGGAGATTGCAGATCGGCTCCGGGTTCCCCTCGGCACGATCAAATCCTGGTCTAGAAGAGGCCTGATTAAACTGCGCGAGTCGTTGCAGCGAAACAGCCAGGAGGACTCATGAGCAACAGTGTCACACCGGAAGAACTGCAAGCGATCGCAGCGGGTTACGTTCTGAACGAACTCACGCCCGAGGAGACCGCCCAGCTAGAGAGACTGCGCCAAAACCCAGCCAATTTAGCGGCGCTCAATGCCGAGATTGAGCAAATGGAGCAAGCCCTTGAAGGCAGCTTGTTAGAAGCCGAGATCGCTCCCCCGGCTGCCTTGAAGAACGCGGTTTTGGCATCCTTCGCGATCGCCCATCCTGCTTTAGCCCCAAGCCCAAGTCCAAACCAAAACCAAAACCAAAACCAAAATCCAAAACCAAGCTCTGATTCAATCCGTACCCTTGGGTCCGAATCTGATGCTAGCAATTTCCAGCCTAGGAAACGGGGACTCATTACACCTGAAAAAGTGACATTGAAACCACCGTTGCTGCCGGGTTGGGCAAAATGGGCTGGGGCAGTTGCTGCCGCAATCATTGTCGCTTTGGCCCTGAGTAATTACGCGCTTTGGCGATCGCTGCAATCCCAGCGCCTCCAGTTGGCGCAACTCTCAGCACCGCCCCTCTCCACTTCAGAGAAGCTGACCCTTTCGCTTCAAACGACAGAGCTGTTGAACAACACCCATGCCCAAGCCGAGCAAGTTAAAGCCTTGGTCGAAATCAGTCCGGCTGAATTAACAGGCAAGCTCACCCTTGAAAACCTGCCGCCCCTCCAGCCAGGACAGGTATATGTACTTTGGACAGTTCTCGATCCCGCAGCGCCTTTCACCACCGACCCCAAGGGGGCCATTTTGACCCAGGTGTTCACCGTCAATGGCGAAGGCCCGCAATCCCAATCCTTGAACTTGCCGCTGGCGTTCCAGCAAGCGCCCAATCAAGTGCGAGCCATGGCGATCACCATTGAAGATGCCGCTGCTCCCCAGGGCCACCAAGCCGCCCCGATTTTGATTCAGGAGCTTTGAAAACGGCCATCGACGCTTTTGCTCAGGCGCTCCGCTTAAACCGAGATCACCCATTGCCCACGGGTGTCGGCATTGACGAAGGGGGCTGGTACGTTGGGAATGTCAAGGCCGAGGCTAATAAAAGCAGCCCGAATGGCAGTGGCATGGGAGGCTTCGGCGGCAGCAATGCTAGCTCCAGCCGTGATTAAAGCAGGCGTTTTGAGCCTGCTCGCTTCTTGACCGTAGGCGATCGCGGCATCCACTTCCAAAGCCAAAGCCAGCTTGGCAATGTTGGCATCAGAGTCTAAAGCGCCATCTCCCCGCTCAAGATAGGCCGACAGGTCATAGCTGTCTTCCGGACCCACGGGCGTTCCTCCCAAGCTTTTAATCACGGAAGCGAGGGTATCGCGGTGAACTTTGTGGTCGGCTTGGTTCGCTAGGCCCAGGGCTAAAACGGCTTTCCCGACGGGAGCGCTGCTCAGTTGTGCTGCCGCTGCCCCGTAGGCCCATACGGCTTGATGTTCGTAATAGAGCGCGTTGTTCAAAATTTTGATGTCGTTGGCAGCGGCTTGCTTTTTGCTGCCACGACTCTCCATGGGTTCGGCGGCGAGCATGGGTCTGCCTTGGAGCGTGGCCAGACCAACAGCGCTGGCAAAACCGGCGATCGCACCCTTAGCCAAGATCCCACGACGGGAAACCTGCGCTGGACCTTGGACATCTTGAGCATTCAATACGGTCATGGAATCGTCTCCGTTGGTGTTGAATCAATGCCGCATTGTCAATGCAATGCGGCGAAGCCTCATCGGACTGTTTTATCTTCGAGGCGTAATGGGAATACGAACAAGAGTTGAAATTGGATTCAATCTGAAAAATTTGAATCCAACGGAGCTGGAAGCTCGTACTTGTAAACCACAGACCTCAACCTAGCTAAGCTGCGCTAGCGTCAGTGCCATTGAACTCACCCATAGCTTGATTGCCGCCGGACAGCTGGGCAGATTGACTGATCTGCGACAAGCCTTAACTCAACAATTCACCCAACAGCCAGCTCAACTTGATTCCGGCTTGCGCTGGCTCAAAGCCTACTTCTCCGCAGACTTTTCCATCAAACAAGGCTCACCAGAACGCCAGCAGCTCATGGAAGAGCTTGAACGAGCAACCTCACAAACGACTGTGGAAGCAAAAGTTGAGGCAGCGATCGCGCTAGTCTGGAAAGTCAGACGCAAGGACACCCAGCGAGCGCTCAAAAGCTTGGGTTTTGGCAACAAGTTTCTGGAAGAACATGCCCTGGCGCGACGAACTAAAAAGCCATGACAGATTCTAACAGGGCAATTGATCTCGAAGCGCTGATGTATGCCCTCGCATAGCAGCAGCAGTCTCTACCCCAGGCTCTCCAAGCAGAACTAAAAGCCGCTGCGCGGTCCCTGCACAACAGCGACCCCAACGCCTCAAAACAACTGCGAGAGCTGATTCTAGCCCCCCGCGATGGGTTTCCCTGGCCCTTGGATTGGATGACCCATTGCTTGGGAATGTTTGGTCCGTAGGATCACTGTCAAGACTCAAGATTTGCGGTGCTTACTTTTAAGCGCGATCGCGGGGCTGCACCTGCTCTAGTTCTCTCTGTTCTTCATCTCGCAGCGTTTCTTTGAGCGGCGTCACGACGCGGCGATCGCCTGTTGCACAAACCCCTTGACAAACTCATCCTTGCGGGTGAGCTGGAACTGGCGCTGTACCACTTCGGTCATGCCGCCATCGCCCCAATCTTGATCTTGGCGAAAGTATTCAATGAAGCTGCGCCCGGCAATGCGGGTCAAATAGGCGGCGCTCATGCCCTGGATGACGCGGCTGACGGCGATGGTGGCCACATTGAATTCCAAGGCGGTGGTCAAGATTTGCACTGCCCCCTTAATAATCCCCAGACTGGTCAGGGTCTTGGCCAAGGACAGCGCTAGCTCCCGCCCCCGATCCATGTTCAGCTCACAGCCGTAGACCCGGCCAATTTCCACCACCATTTGGGCATTGACCGCTGCGGTGCCCAACATATCCACCACCGGCAGGGGCGTCATGGCGACGACTCCGGCGCTGATCCACTGGAATCGATCCACGGCGGCTTCGGCTTCCCGGCGGCGCTGGGCATCCAGCAGGCTGCGGGCTTCTTCTCCCAGGCGTTGGGACTGCAACAAAATGTTGTCCGCCACCAGGTCTTCGCCCTCCTGGCGCAGCACCGCTGCCATGCGTCGGAGAATGGCAATCACATCGGGATCCGGGGTGACGGTTTGGCCATTTTCTAGCCGCAGGGGCTGGGGGTTGGCGCTGGCGGAGACCACATCTTCGGGGTTGACCAGGCCCCGCAGGCGTTCCCGCAGCTTGGCTAGGATCAGTTCGCGATCGCCCTCGGTCATCAAGTCCGTTTTATTGAGCACCAGCAGCGATCGCTTACCAATCCGTGCCAGGGCTTCCAGGGCGTCAAACTCCGATCGCCGCAGGTCATTGTCGGCCACGAACAAGAGCAAATCTGCCTCTACGGCAAGCTGGCGGGCGAGCTGATCGCGATCGCCCCCCGGCCCCCCGGCCTCCAAAATCCCCGGCGTATCGGTGATCAAAATATCTCGCTCCAGCCCCCGCAGCTGTAGCCGATAGGTCGCCCCCTCATCCGTCGTGCCCATGGGTGCGCCGACCCGGCCCACAATGCGACCAATCAATCCATTCACCAGGGAAGTCTTGCCCGCCGAGCCGGTGCCAAACACCACCACCCGCAGATCGCCGCGACTGAGGCTGGCTTCAATCTGGCGCGATCGCGCCAACAACGCCTGGCGAGCCACCTCATCCTGGATCTGGGAGACCTGTTGCTGGAGTGCCTTGAGATTTTTTTCCGCTGCTTCTGCCTTGATCTGGGGCACCTCCGGCGGAATCCGCTGGAGCCGCTTGGGCATCCGTACCAAGTTGGCGTAGTACAAAAAGGCGAAAATCAGCAGGCCAAACAGCACAATCAGCAGCAGCAGCAGTAGCCAAGCCAGCAGATAGGAGACGCCGGAAATCTGCCAATAGAGCTGCGTGAGCGAGTTCACCAGCCAAAGCGCCATGCTCAGGATAATGACAAGGCCCAAAATGATGATCAGCAGACGGGATAGGCGCATGGTCCAGCCAAGGGAACGCTTCTCCGATTTTATCCCCCCAAGCTCTGTCCCCCAATCCTGGGCCAACCTCCAGGCCATCAAGCCCGCTTTCGCGGGCACTCGCTCTGGGCTGTGAGGCTTAGCTCACAGCCCGACCAAGGCCATGCTCGAACTCAGCTAAGCCATCTAGCATCGACGTCCTAAGCAGCATCGCGCGAGCAGTCGAGCATTGTTTTGAGCATTGTTTTGAGCATTGTTTTGAGCAGCCTAATAGCCCGCCTTGGAGAAGTTATCTCCGCTGGTGTAGGAGCGGCCCGCAGTTCCGCCCCGGCTGGTGTCCCGAGGCCGGGCCTTGCTGATGCGCAGTTGGCGACCCAACCATTCCGCACCGTCTAGCTCGGCGATCGCCCGATCCTCACTGGCTTCATCGGTGAGTTCCACGAAGGCAAATCCCCGCATCCGCCCCGTTTCTCGATCGACCGGCAAACTGATGCGGCTGAGTTCGCCGTACTCACCAAAGACTTCCCGAATGTCTTCATCAGTGGCCTGAAAAGACAAGTTTCCTACGTAAATTGTCACGCTACTTACCAAACCGAACGACTTATCCCAAACCTTGTATGAGAACGTTGGAAACTGTCAGAAGACTCTGCAATGTCGCCATGGTTCTTATTCGTTCTTGGGACAAGGCAATCATATCGGAAACCTATAATTCCAATCACGGGCGATCGCCCTAGAACATGCAAATTTAATATTTTCTTAAGATTTACAACCCTTTGTCCATAGCAGCCTACTTTTGCTGCAATCCTGCGTGGTTCTGGGCTAAAGGCGTTTGCTCTCGGATCTCAGGGGAAGCAATTGTAGTGACGGCAACCCTGAACTTGCTTCGCTTTTTGCAGTGGACCGTTAACCTTTGTAGGGCCTTTTGTGATTCCACGAATGGGGCGCGTCGCCCTTCACTGGATTGAATTTGTCTGTATCCGTAGCCGCAAAACTGCCGAAGCGACAGAACCTACATTTTGGCCTGGCTTGGGTTCAACTAGACCAGCATTCCCTCACCTGCCCCTAACCCTCACTCTGCAAGGCTTGGCCCATGTAGTCGCCCCAGAGATAGGCCGCATTGCCGCTGCTGCCGCTGGTGGGGCTGTTGTCATCGTTGCCCAGCCAGATGCCCGTCACCAGTTTTTGGTTGGGCAAGTAGCCAATGAACCACAGATCGACGCCATCGTTGGTTGTGCCCGTTTTGCCTGCCACGCCTTGGCCGGCGATCGCCGCCTCCCGCCCGGTGCCCCCCGCCACCGCCCGCTGGAGCATTTGCGTCAGGCTGTCCGCCACCTCGCGGGGCAGGGCCTGCTGGCTGCGGCCTGGGTTTTGATTGAAGTCATAGACCAAGCGGCAGGTCTTGTAGTCATTGGGATTGCTGCACTGGCCGCTGTCGAAGATGCGGGTGATGGCATGGGGGCGTTTGCGCTCGCCGCCGTTGGCAATGGCAGCATAGGCGGCGGTCATTTCCAAGGGCGTGACTTCGCTCTGGCCCAGGACCATGCCGGGGACGGGGTTGAGGCTGGAGGTGATGCCCAGGTTTTGGGCGGTGCGGGCCACGGCTTCGAGGCCGACTTCCTGGGCCAGGCGCAGGGCGATCGCATTCTCTGATTGGGCCAGCCCCCGGAACAGGTCAATGTTGCCGCTGCTGCGCTCACAGCCGCTGTAGGATTGGCCCTCCCAGCTCAGGGGGGCGCAGGAAAAGGTCTGGTTGGGCGAAATGCCCTGGTCTAGGGCGGCGGCGTAGGTGAACAGCTTGAAGGTGGAGCCGGGCTGGCGCAGGGCCTGGATCGCGCGGTTGAACTGGCTTTCTTGGTAGTTGATGCCGCCGACTAGGGCCAGAATTGCGCCGCTGTTGGCATCGATCGTCACCACGGCCCCCTGGGAAAAGCCATAGCGTGAACCGTCATCGCCCACGACGTTGCGCAGGCTGGATTCGGCCAGCTCCTGGAGTCTGAGGTCCAGCTCGGTCTCGATGATGAAGTTGCCTTCGCGGGCGGTGGCGCTGCCCAGGAGGCTGTCCAGCTCATTCAGGATCTGGCCATAGAAATAGGGCGAGAGGATGGTGTTGGTTGTGGTGCAAACTTCGGGATCGACAACGATGGGCGATCGCCGCGCCGCTGTCCCCTCCGCTGCGCTCACCATGTTCAGCTCCACCATGCGGCTGAGCACCCGATTGCGCAGGCCCGTGGCGGTTTCGATGTCATCGCAGGGGCTAAAGGCATTGGGGGCGGGCAAAATTCCCACCAGGGTGGCCGATTCCGAGAGGGTCAAATCCGTGGCGGATTTATTGAAATATTTTTGGGCGGCATCTTCAAAGCCGTAGCCCACCCCCAGGTAGACCCGATTGAGATAGGTCTTGAGCAAGAAGTCCTTGCTGTAGAACGTCTCCAGCTTCATCGCCACCAGGATTTCCTTGATCTTGCGGCTGGCGGAATCCTCCGTGCCGACGTATTCAGGATAGAGGCTGCGGGCGATCTGCTGGGTCAGGGTGCTGGCTCCCTCCCGGATGCTGCCGCTGCGCAGGTTGATCAACAGGGCCGAGGCCACCCGCAGCGGATCGAAGCCCACATGCCAGTAGTAGCGGGAGTCCTCCGAGGCGACGACGGCCTTGGGCAGGTAGGGCGAGAAATCGGAGAGCTTGTCCAGCTCCCGGTGGGAGGTGCTGCGCAGGGTCTGGAGGGGGGTGCCGTCGCCCGCATAGGCGGCGATGGGGCCTTGGACGGTGCCGAGCTGTTTGACCGAGACATTGCGCCATTCCAGGGCGATCGCCCCCGCTCCCAGGAGCACCATCCCCAGCCCGCCATAGACCACCCCTTGGAACAGGCGCTGATACCAGGGTGGCGGATCGAAATAGCGCAGGGTGACGGCATTGGTCAACTCCGGCGGGCCGAGGCTGATCACATCGTTGTGGCGCAGCTCTAGGCGGTCGTAGCGTTTTTTCTTCCAATAAAAGCCGTTAGTCGATCCCTCATCCTTGATCGTGAAGCCGGTGCCCTTGCGGCGGCTGCGGTTGAGCGAGACATGGACCTGGCTGACGATGGGGCTGGGGACGGCGATGTCGCAGGCGGAGGAACTGCGGCCCACGAGGTAGCGATCGCCCACCAAGGGATATTTGCGGGGGCTGCCCTGCTGCTCAATATTTTCAATCTCCACCTCCGGCACCCGCACATTTTGCCGCAGCTCTGCCTGGGACAGGGCCATCTGGGTGCGGGCCTGCTTGACCAGTTGGGTCAGTGAACCCAGCAGAGTCTGAGGTTTTGGGCCTTTAGGGTTGGGGCTGTTGGGGTTTGGAGATGGCGGCTGGTTGCCCATGGGAGCGAGGGAGATGCGATGGCTGCGGATTCATTTTAGTCGGTGCTGCTAGGTTCGGTGGTGCTCGTGCTGCTAGGTATGGCGTTTGACCGGGGGAGTTTTGACCCTAAGGTTGCCAGGCCGGTGCTTCAACCCAGACTATCGGGTCTGGACCCAGTCGCGGGGCTGGGCGGCTCGGGTTGGGGCGGAGGGATGCTGCGGGGCAGCAGGGGCGGGGGAGGCCTTGACCGGACTGGCCAGCAGGACTTCCCGAATGAACCGGGCCGCTGCTTTTTGGGCCAGGCTGCCCGCCACCTTCTGGCCCATGGATTGCACCTCGGGCTTGGCCAACAGGCGGGGTACCAGAGGCAAGACTTTCATGGGGTCGAAGCCCTGGCTGTCGCGCAAAATCGCCAGGATTCGCTGGATCCGCGCCAGGCTTTCGGCTTCGGCGGAGGCGGCCTGGGTATTGGCCTGGGCGTTGGCCTGGGCGGCGCTGGTTCCAGAACGATCCGGCTGGGCCGCAGCGCCGAAACGGCCCTCCGCTGCCTGGCGCAGCCAGCCGCGCCAGCCCTGGCTAAACTGTCGCACCGTGCTGCGGCCCAGGGCATCAATGCTGTTGACCAGTTCATCCACGAGGCGATCGCGAATAAACGCCCCCCGCTCCGATTCCAAGAACGTCAGGGTTTGGCCAACCACTAGCTCCATGTCATAGGCTTCGCCGCCGCTGCGGGCATTGGTCAGCAGGTTCTCCAGGCGATTCCAGCGAAACTCCCCATCCTTGAACAGCAGATCCTGCAACGAAGCCCGCAGTTGGGGGGCCGGATCCGTCAGCAAACGCTTGGAAATGTAGGGGTAGGCTTTGCTCAGCACCTTAAATTCCGGATCAACGGTGATGGCGATGCCTTCGAGGGTGACCAGGGAGCGAATGATCAGGGCATAGTAGGCGGGCACCCGGAAGGGATATTCATACATCAGCGCTGAGAGCTGATCGGTCATGCTTTTGAAATTCAGCTCGGCCACGCTGCTGCCCAGGGCGTTGTTGAACACCTCCGCTAGGGCGGGAATGATCGGGCGCAGGTCCGTGTCCGGCGTCAAGAAATCCAGCTTGATGTAGTCCTGGCCAAGGGATTCAAAGTCGCGGTTGACCAAATGCACCACCGCTTCAATCAGGCCGTAGCGCTGGTAGGGCTGGATCTCGCTCATCATGCCGAAATCCAGATAGGCCAGGCGACCATCGGGCATGGCTAGGAGGTTGCCGGGGTGGGGATCCGCATGGAAAAAGCCATGTTCCAAGAGCTGGCGCAGGGAGCATTGCACGCCAATTTCAATTAGCTGGGTGGGATCCAGGCCCCGGCCCTTGATTGCCTCCATCTCCGTCAGCTTGTAGCCGGTGATCCATTCCATCGTCAACACCCGCCGCCCGGTGTAGTCCCAATAGATGCTGGGCACATAGATGTCGGGCAGGTAGCCATAGAGCGCCGCAAAGCGTTCGGCGTTGCGGCCCTCCTGGCTGTAGTCCATCTCATCGAAAATGCGCTCTCCGAATTCATCGGCGATCGCCACCAAATCACTCTTAAGTCGATCCCCCCGGTGCTTCATCAACCAACTGGCAATGCCGTGGAGAATATACAAATCCTGGGTAATGCTCTCCGCCAGACCGGGCCGTTGTACCTTCACCGCCACCGCTTCCCCGGTCTTGAGCTTGCCCTTATAGACCTGGCCCAGGGAAGCTGCCGACACCGGATCGGGCGTCAGTTCGGCGTAGATATCCCGAGGGTGAGCCCCCAGCTCATCTTGGATGAAGCCAAAGGCAATTTCATTGGGAAAGGCGGGGAGCTGATCCTGGAGCCGGGTCATTTCTTCCAGGTAAACCGGCGGCAGCAGGTCAGGCCGGGTAGACAGGGCCTGGCCGATCTTAATAAACGCAGGCCCCAGATCCGTCAGCACCTCCCGCATCCGCACCGCCCGCCGCCGCTCATTGGCCTTGACCCGCCCGGTCTGCTTATCCCAGAGCAGGGCCAGGGCCAGGGTGAGGATGGGCCAGACCACCTCAAGGCAGCGACCCAGAACCTGGAGAAACTTGTCTTGATAAAAGCGAGCGATGGTAGCTGGGTCATAATTGCCCAGCAGGTCTTCGACGCCATTGATCGGACGGGGGGCGGCTGAAGCAGCGGGAGCCGCCGGAGGCAGCAGAGGAGGGGAGCGGTCTTCCCGAGGACTCGCGGTGGAAATCGAGGAGAGCGGGCGCGTTTCGATGACCATAGGGGAAGGAGGCGGGGAAAAGGGCGGGCGAACAAGGTTCAGATGGCGCTCACAAAGGCACCAAACTTAAAGCATTGTAACAATTTGCATCGACTTCGCTCGCCCAACCGCCGTCTCCCCACCTCCCCACCTCCCCAAGATCCTCCAATACAAAGGTATTATTCAAGATACAACTTGAAGAACGGCCCAGCTCCACTGCCCATGTTGCAACAGCTTCGCATCGAAAACTTTGCCCTCGTGGATCGCCTAGAGCTAGAACTGGGTGCGGGCCTGCATGTGCTGACCGGGGAAACCGGTGCTGGCAAGTCGATTATTTTGGATGCGATCGATGCGGTCCTGGGCGGACGAGTGCCGGGGCGGGCAATTCGCACGGGGGAGGCCAAAGCCCGCC